>JAKBSB010000024.1 GCA_021845155.1 Thermoplasmata archaeon | reverse complement strand
TTGTTATCACAGCATGATCGGATGAGAAAGCCACCTTCTAATCACCGAACACATATGTCACGTGCTGTGATTGTGGAGTCATTGCAAATGACACGCCAGGGACAAGCATGATGAGGGCAAGAACAATGCTTGTGAGAATTATTGTTAAGTGTCTCATGAATAGAAAGAATCATGACTCTATAATAATATTTTGTAGTCTTTCTATTAAACATCTGTATTTATATTAACTTTGTAAAACACCAATAGAGGATTCCTAATAACAACGAAAATGATACGTTTCAAATTATTGACTCAATATTGAAAAAGGCGTACTCATCTGTGTTAGCGAAAACCTATCTCCTTAGTATTCTCTAAGAAGCCAAGATTTTTAGAAATCGTCAATATATGTGTGGCTGGATGTTTTCTCATAAAACGGACAGCCAGATATCAGGTTAATTCTGATAATGGTGATATGTGATTTTAGAAAGAAATAAACCAGATACTTGAATGATTTCACAACGGTGAACGGGTTCTTTATGGCCAAATTCATGAAGTTTAACCTCGAATAGAGCATAACGGCCAGAGGCAGATATCCTCCCATGGTTAACAGAAAGTATAATCTGAAATAATATCCAGACAAAGCTATAACTCAGTGTGTTATCACCATAATACATGATGGACCTGAAGACAGTAAGATTAAAGGTTGTAGATGCAAATTCAGTTGATCCTTTCAAATCTAGAGTTAGACTTGATAGAGAGAACATGAACAACCTGGATCTCAAACTCAATGACTATGTTGCGGTGAAAGGTACAAAAGTTGCCATAGGTAGAGTTTATGAGATGAGAGAGGAAGATACAGGTTCTGGAGAAATTCGCCTGGATACAATTATGAGGGAGAATTGTGGATCAAAAATAAATGAACTCGTTGATGTCTGTAAAGTCGAGGTTGTTCCGGCAAAAACTGTAAAGCTTACCCCTGCTGGACGAAATTATCCTCTCCTGAATAAAGAGCTTGTTGAATTTTTCCGGAGACTGTTGTATGAAACTCCCATGGTTACCGGAAACGTGATATCTATAAACCTGCCTGGTGATTTCAGGATAGGCGGAACCTCGACCCCTCTTTACAGATCCATAGAAACTGAACCTGATGATGTACCTGTCTATATTTCAAAAGATTCTGAAATATTTATTGTTGACTGAAACATGAAATCTCACCTTTTTAGGTGAATCTTTAAGTCGTGTAAAAACATACACTGATGCATTAAAAATGACATCGATGTCGCAACTTAATACTTATTGTGAAATAAAAGCACATGAAAATTTTGAACCGGTGATTCTTTACATGGAGGCTCTTTAGAGTGACAGGCAAACTTCGTGAGAATTCCGTAGGACTGAAGGAGAGCATGTTTCAGGGGGTTGCTGGATCTGCTCCTGCCGGTGCAGCAATTGCAACGCTCACTGGTGCTGCGGCGTTCGCACAGGGATCTCTTCCACTTGTTGCTCTCCTGGCATTTTTTGTTGTTATGATCAATGCAGTTATAATTAGAAAGATATCGGCAAACGTTGCCGGGGCGGGCGGTTATTACTCATATGTGAAAGCAGGTTATGGAGTGAAACCTGCTCTTTTAACCGGTTTCTTCTATATATTCTATCAGATAATGGCTCTTTGCCTGATTGCCCTCAGTGTTGCGGTCTTTGTTCCCCCCTTATTGGGAACAGTTTTTGGCATTGGCCTACCTTCATACGCATGGTTCCCACTTCTTGTTACAACCCTGATGTTCGGCTTTCTTGTATCTATTTCCGGGATAAGGGGATCCACGAGATACACCATGATCATGGCAGTCGTCGAAATTGTGATCATAAGTGTTTTTGGTCTGTATATTGTATTTTCCCATCCGGCAATCAATACAGCAAGCGTTTTCACAACCAGGTACTCTCTCAATGGGTTCAGTGGAATCGGAATAGGAGTTCTTCTGATGTATACCGCATTCTCGGGTTTTGGTGCTTCGACTCCCCTTGGTGAGGAGTCTGTATCACCTAAAAAGAACATTGGCTTATCCGTGGTATTTACTGTAATCATTCTTGGTATTTTTTTCGTTTTCACATCTTACTATTTTACTGTGGCCTGGGGACCATCATTGATGGGAAAATATGCTGGTGAACTGATCCCTGGTGTCACCATAATTAACGGTTTCATAGGAAAGGCAGCAGCCATACTTGTAACTATCCTCTTCATAAACAGCCTTCTTACCGGTACCGTTGTGGTCACAAATGGCACCTCAAGGGTCATGATGGCCGTGAGTCGCGATAAAATGATTCCATCGGGACTTTCACGAATACACAGCAAACGTTCCACTCCATGGATGTCAGCATTGACAGTTGTTTCATCTGCAATAGTAATAGGGTCTATATCGGTTATTTTCCTTGGTGGCTTTAATGCGTTTATATTTTCTGCCACAGCGGCAACGCTTGGTGTTTTATTCGTGCATTCCATTATAAATGCATCGCTCCCTATACTGGACAGGAAATTTAGAGGAAAATTCAGCTATGCAAACATAGTCATTTCAGTTATTTCCATAATAATTTTCGGTTTCATATTCTACAGCACATTCATTTCAATAAGCCTGCCAGTCATTGCAGGTACAGTTATATTTATGGCATGGCTTGCCGTGAGCACTGCCTACATTTTATCAGGAAATAAAAAATTTGAAAACGTAGTGGTAGATGTTTAGAAAGTGCTGGAAAAACAGCATTTACTTAATTTTTTCCGCAATCCTTTTTAATACTCCCCGGGGTATTGAAGGTATTTCTGGATGTTTGCGCATGGCCGTTATTGATATTTTTCCGTTTTTCACGGATATGTCATGCTGGGGATTCATTCTTGTGGCAAGGGCCCATCCTACTTTTTCCATGTCTGATATATCTATATCATCAGCAACTGCAAGATTCACATTTCCGTCCTCGCGAATTCCATGAGAAATAACCACCCTGCCGTTGCCTGAAAGCAGCTCCAGTGAGTCTCCGCGTAGTATTTTTGAAATAACTCCCGGTTTTCCCGACGTTGAAAACAGTATCTTTCCAACACTGCCATCCGGATCTGCTGTTGAGTCTGAACTGATTATATACATGTTCCTGAAAAGTGTAATATTTTCTCCCTCTGAAATATCTGTCTGTGCCAGGTTCATGAGAGCACTCTCCAGATCCAGCTCTGTCTTCCCTTCGTTTATGAATATAATTTTACCCCAGAGTGCGTCTGTTCCGATTATTCCTGCACCGAACTGTCTTGCGATGGACATGTTTCCATTCTGCACATAACCTAATCCAAGAAACCTGGAGCCGTAGTGTGGCCAGACTACCCTGTATTCTGGTCCCTTTGGCATGAATTTCTTGAGTGTTTCCGTAATTGCTGCAGACCTTGACATTGAAAACAGGTTGACATGCTCGGACGAATTCGATGGTTGTATATCATAATAAATTGCATCTCTCCTGTGCATTATGGTCTTCACATGTGCCACACTCTTTGTGGAATCCTCCCCCATGTAACCTGTGTATTCTGCAAAAGGACCCTCGTCAAATGTTTCCCCTGGAATAAATTCCGTCTCCACCACTATCTCTGACTGAGATGGAACGGGAAGACTGTTTGCAATTCCTCCCGTGTAACCTGCACTGATTATTTTTTGTGCTTTTGAGTATTCGTTTCTCGTGAATGCAGCTCCAAGCAGGTAAAATACTGGGTGTGCCCCAATTATTATTGATATGTCCAGCTTAGTCCCATTTTTTCGGCAGTAGTCAAGGTATTCCCACATGTTTCCATGGCTCCCGGCATCGAAGGCGTATCCGTCCCTGGCAAATGGCTGAATTCTTGTGAAGCTCAGGTTCAGAATGTCCTCATTCCGTGGATCTCTTGCTACAACGAGTCCAGATGTTATATACCTCCCAAAACCTGATCTTGATCCATCCGAAAGATAGTGCCTCGGTATGGGTAAAGAAAAAAGATCAACGTCATTTCCCCGTCTGATGACTTCCTTTAAGGGAGGATTCTGTTCAAGAGGACCGGAATCAAATACTTCATCGTGGGACAGGATAGTATCCCATTTCCTGTAAAAATCCATAATGTCACCATAACCCGTTGCCATGGCGATTCTATTCTCAGAACCGAGAAGATTTGTGACCATGCTGAAGTTCGGGTAATTCTTTATGTTCCGGAACAGAAGGGCTGGGTTTTCACCTGAAGTGAGAATTGAATATGCCGTGATCTCAAAATCGGTATCTACCTCATCCTCAATAATTCTTAGAGAATGCTTCCCTGAACCTGATAAATGGTCAAGAAATGTCCTAAGTGATGAAGGTTGGTTGGGGCTTTTCATAGCCCTGAATAGTTACAATATCCATAAATATTGATACCATTCTCCAGTGTATAGTGGAATCAGGGTTCTTTTCTTCCAGAACTTTCCAGTACCAGATTGGCCAGTGCAACTTCCGTCCCGGAGAGACCAACTGAGAGAAACAGTGTAATATCGTCCCTGCTGATCCTTCCCAATTTTTTTCCAGATACAACATCCGCCAGTTCCACAATATTCCCTCCTGTTTTACTACCCGACATGAAGTGTGGAGGGTCGTAGGAATTGATCTGATCCAGAGAATCTGTTGCTACAACTGCAGCAAGATCGGCTACATAGTGATCTAATTCGTGTTCATTGACGCTCTTCCTTCCAACACTTATAATATGAGTCCCCGGAGCTATATCACCCGCCTTTATTACTGGAACTGAACTGGTTGTGGAAAGTATCAACACTTGAGAAATCTCTGCAACTGCAGATGAACTTTCTTCTGCAACCGCCAAAATCCCGGTTACTTTTTCAATACGGTCCGCAAAGTTATTTCTATGTTCCGTGTTTGGGGAATACACATGAATTTCCCTGAAATTCCTCACAGTTGCGGATGTTATCGCCTGTGTGAAAGCCTGATTTCCGCTTCCAATAATCCCCATGATGTCAGCGTTATGATTTGACATATACCTTGTTGAAACTGCCCCTATAGATCCTGTTCTCAATGCGCCAAGAAAGCTACCCATCACTGCACCTTTCAGTTTCCCGTTTTTGCTATCATATACAAGCGTGGCCTGATCTACGTCACCAAACGTTGTGTATACCCTGAACCCCATAACGTGTTCTGATAAACTTCCTCCTGACGTGAATACAATTTTACCGTCAGGGGAATCCATATGCATTCTTGGAGGCGAGATAAAAGACCTCATGGACCTCTCCCTGAACACTTCTTCCATTACTGCTACTGCCGTCCTGGCCGGTATTGCCATAACGTCCCTATCATTCATGATTTTCATCTAACTCCCCCATGGATCCCAATCTTCTTCAGAGGTGGGAGGAATTTGGTCCCGAACTTCATGCCATTACGGTATCTCATCAACTTTACCTTATTTACGTCAGCATCCATCTTCTTTTCTCCTTTTTAATGATTGATTTCCCACATTGTGGTTGTTAGAGGGGTTTTCTAAGATCTGATCACTGAGAGTTTCCCTCCTGTTTAAGGACGGAGTCATAGACTTACGGTTCTGTGGATCATATGAATGTGTGCATAAATCTCTCTCCTCTGACTTCTGCTTTTCTCTCATGTTTTTCTCCATGTTGTTAAAGCTCCCTGATCAACTTCTGCGTTGTCCCTCACGAGACAAAAACAAGGCCGCTGTCTGTGGGTAGTTGACTTTATCGTTCCTCAATATCCTGTATCTGTTCAATCCAAATTTTTCTAATAAACATACTTTCCATTACAGTTTCAGAAGTTCGTCCATTTTACTGAAATCCGGATTGTCACTCCTGAAATTGTCAGGATTCATACCCCGTGTTACGGCCACTGAAAAAGAAAGCAGCTGGAGTGCTATGAGGTTCACTATTGATGATAATTCTTCCTCAAGAACCGGAACCTTAACAAGGTTTTCATCTCTGGAATCGGCATCGTTTATCCTGTTGTCAATTTCAATAACATTGGAATCAAGTGCATGAAGTGTTCTAACAAGATCCCGCATTCTTTCATGTGAATTACCGGAAGTTGAGATGCATATGAACAGGTCATCAGAAAGATCTGCTGATCTTATGGGACCGTGTATCATCTGTTCCACTTCATAGCCATATGCCGTAACATAACTTGTTTCCTGCATCTTTAAAGCAGCTTCCATGGCAACTGGCGCGTTTGGTCCCCCACCACATATCCATATCCTGTGGGAAAAATCCATCTTCTTTGAAAGTTTCTCCATTTCCGGTTCGAGTTCAAGTGTCTTTTCCATTGCAGAAATAATGGTTTCGGAAAGCTTATTCAGTGACTCGTCAATCGTGATCTCCTGGTCTGATGCTGATACCGCCAGCCTCAGCATGACTGCAAGTGCACTGGTCAGGCTTATTGTATGGGCTGATGATTTCTCCTGTTCTACGGTCCTGAATATAAAATCAGCGTCATCCTGTTTTATACTGCTGGAAAGTCCGGTAATGGCAACAGTTATACATCCGAGCTTCTTAGCTTTCTTAATGGAATCAAAACTGTACATCTTATATCCCCTGTGACTTATTACAATGACAGTATCATCACCGGATACCCTTGGAGTATAGTTTGAAAATTCAAATGATGAAAACACCCTTACGTTCTTATTTCCAGCATATTTTTCAAAGAAAAACCTCCCTATTAGCGCAGCATGAAGCGAGGAACCTGTACCCACAATTATTATGCTTCTTGACTTCCTGATTTTATAGGCTGCATCATTGAAGGTTTCATCACCGGATAAAAGTATTGACCTGAAAGCCTGTGGCTGTTCCATTATTGACCTGTGCATGAAATATTCTTTCGGTTGCATTTCGCTCTGACAAATATGATCACAGAGATTATGAACATTTGCGGATATTGAACAATGTGACTGTGGTTGCCTTTCTTTGAATTGTGTGCGAGATAAGAATTTCAATCCCACAGATTCCCAATGGAATATTAATTATAACCTCGAGTCATTATAAGGTCATGAAAGTCACATTGGTAGGAGGAAACGGTTTTGGAAAACTGCATGGAGAATCCTATAAACAATTGGGAATTGAATTCTCGGTGTATGACAGGAATCCTGATGTCCTGGAATTCTACAGAAAAAATTACGGAGTGAAAACAGTATTCAATAATCTTGAAGATGCAATTCATTCTGATTCTGACATAGTTGATATAGTCCTGCCTCACAATCTGCATAGGGAAGTTTCAATCAGTGCAATGGAACTTGGAAAACATGTAATCATGGAAAAACCCATTGCAACAAGCCTTGAAGAAGCAACCGAGATTGTTGAGGCATCTGTGAAGAATGGTGTGAAATTCATGGTCGCAGAGCAGTATAATTTTGACCCCTCACTGAACAAGGCTATTGAGCTTGTAGGAGAAAACAGCATTGGGAAGGTGCATTCCATCATTGTGAGGGACCAGAGAGATTACAGGAAAACTAGTTGGAGAACCAGAAAAGATCAGATGGGTGGAGGTGCACTTATAGATGGTGGAATTCATTATGTGGAGACCATGCTGAACATTGGAGGAGATTACACTAAAATCGATTCTTATTCCTACCATGGTGGTTCAACACTGCAGGGTGAAGATACCACCATGGCACTGTTTCATTTCACCAGCGGTGCCCATGGAAATCTGTTTTATTCCTGGGCATACAGGGATGCCCCGAGACTTCCTTCCTATGAAATTATAGGTTCTGAGGGGAGCATATACGAGGATGTCAATACAAGACCTATTGAAGAATTTAAAAACATGACCGGCACCAGGTACGTTTATGGTTTCCCTGTATTAAACGGGAAGAAAGTTGATATCAAAAAAGAAGACGTATTCAATCTTGAAATAAAGGGATTCATTGATTCGGTCAAAAATAATACTGAAGTGCCATACAGTCATGGGAAGGCTCTCAGGAATCTCAGGGCAATTCTTGACATATATCAGAAAGGGGATTGAACTAAATTTTTTTGAACCGGATTGCGCATTCCCTGGCAAGGGATTCCATGGGATCGATGATATATTCCATGGCCTTTGACTTTTTCAATGCTACCGGAACTTCACTGCAGCCCGCTATTATTTTCTCTGACCCACTTTCCATGAGAAAATCAACCTGCTCCATGAAGAGATCTTCGGCTTCCGTCATGTTGCCCGATTTTACCTTGTATATTGCATCCATTACATCCTGCTGCTGTTCAGGATAGATCAGATCAACCCCCTTTCTTGAAAGCGCATCTTCGTAAAGACCGGAAAGCTTTACGGGAGTTGTGCAGATTATACCGGCTTTGATGCTTTCTGGCAGTTGTTCCGAAACTATCAATGGGGCATTGAGAACCTCGACTTCTGTATTTTCGGCTATTTTGTCGTACCAGATGTGGGCCGTATTGCATGGTATTGCAATAATATCGCATCCTGCCTTTTCGAGCACTTTTGCGCTTTTTATCAGTTCTGGTGCTGGTGATATTCCCCCTTTGAGGTAAGCATCGTTCCTGTCAGGTATAACTGTATTGTTGTAAACAACTGCCGGTATCTGGTCCTGATCTTTTTCAGCATTTGTAGTCCTTAAGAGCTTCTCCATGAAATCTATGGTGGCTGCAGGGCCCATTCCTCCAAGAATTCCCAACAACCTGGGATCATCTGTTCTCTTATTTTTCATCTAACTCCCCCAAAGGAGATCCCATGCGTCAGCGTGAGGGAAAATTGGGCAGTGAACCTCAATCCCTTACCGTAACTTACCAGCTTTACCTTGTTTGCACTTATGTCCATATTCTTCTTCCCTCCTTTTATAACGATTGATTTCCCATAGTTATGCACAACCATGTCTCCAGGCTGGAATGCATATCTTTTCCTTCTTATTGATGGCCTGAATCCCTTCCTGTTTGTCTGGATGGAACGGTTGTTCCTCCTTCTCTGTGAGATTGTAAACGGCGATGTCCTGATCTGGATGTTTCCTCTCTGTTTAAAGACAGAGTCACAGAGCCACGGACCTGTGGAGCATCCGTAGTTATGCATGTATTTCTCCCGACTAACTTCTGCTTTTCTCTCATGTTTTTCTCCATGTTGTTAAAGCCCCCTGATCAACTCTTGCGATGTCCCTCACGAGACAAGCCTCCTGCGTCGGCTGGTGGTAATTGACATAGTACTATCTCAGTGAATTAGGTGCATGATTAGCATTTCAACAAATTGAAATGCAGCTGAACCTTCATCACTATTTCGTAATCGCATAAATCTCTAACTGATTTTTTGAGGATGTTATATACATGATGCATCACTTTAGTTATAACCCTGATATATAGAACTGAGGCCCACATTATTTAACTTTTCAATTATGCCAACCTGCATCATCATATTTGTCATCAGAATGGATGTTACATTGACTCTGGGAAATATGAGTTAACGAAAATTACACTGAATTCATTCCGGAAGAATGTTTAATTGATGATACAAGAAAAAGTTACCGTTACAAATGTTCCATGTGTTATATACACAACCGCAGAGATTCAGCCGATTGATAATACATTCGAATAGGAATAAATCTGAATGATGCATAATATTTATCTAAGATGATTTGATGTGAAATCCTCTATATTTCGGACAGAATTCAGCACCATTCTGGGTTTTGACACGTAGTATATGTCAGATTCCATTTATAAGAGGAACGAACGGGTAGAGGTGAAATTATTATAAAGAAAATGCCGGAAAGATCAAGCTCAATGAGAATTGTTAGAGATAAACTTAAACATTATACCGAAGATGACATAGAGGTTAAGGACGGAAGGCTGTTCACTTACCTTTATGATCCTGATATGAAGGAACTCAGGGAGGCTAATGACATTTTTGTGGAGTTCCTAAACCGCAATGGAATGGATTATCATGCATTTCCAAGCACGCTTAAGATAGAAAACGACATAGTGGCAATGGTAGGGAGTCTCCTTAATGGCGATTCTGATATTGCAGGTAATTTTACGACAGGTGGGACAGAAAGCATTCTTCTTGCCGTTAAATCATCCAGGGACAGATTTCTGGAGAAAAATGGTAAAGATAGTAAACCCGAGATGATTATTCCTGTGACAGCACATCCAGCGTTCAGAAAGGCTGCCGAATACATGGGTTTGAAAATAGTCAGGATTCCGGTTGACCCAGTTTCTTTCTTTACCATCCCCTCTAAAGTTGAAGAATCCATTACGGAGAATACAGCAATGATCGTTGCTTCTGCACCAAACTTCCCCTACGGAATAATAGATCCAGTAGAGGAGATTGGAAAAATAGCGGAGAAGCATAAAGTATGGCTTCATGTTGACGCATGTGTTGGTGGGATGATCCTTCCATTTCTCTCCTTGATTGGTGTTAAAGTTAAAAGATGGGATTTTTCTGTACAGGGAGTTTCGTCAATATCTGTGGATCTCCATAAATACGGATTTACACCCAAAGGTTCATCTGTCATACTCTACAGGAACCACGATTTAAGAAGATACCAGTTATATGTCAACGCAAACTGGCCAGGTTACCCAATGTCCAATGTTGGTATTCAGTCCACCAAATCAGCAGCCCCTCTTGCCGCCTCGTGGGCTGTGATGAATTTTCTTGGAATTAACGGATATGTTAATCTTGCCAGGAAGACGCTTGAAGCAAAGGACAGACTTGTGAAAGGGCTTGCGGAACTTGGTTATGATATTGTGGGCAGTGCTGAGACAACCATATTCGCCTTCACCTCAAAACGCGTTAATCTTTTCAGAGTGGCTGCGGAACTGAAGGCGAAAGGTTGGTTTCTCCAGGTTCAACCGGGATCTGAACGTGAAGACCTTCCTTCAAGCCTTCATATGAATGTTTCCCCAATACACGTTAGGATCGCGGATGAGTTCCTGAAAGACCTTAAATCGATTACCCAGAAACTTCAATCTGAAAGCGATCCCGATACCAGCAAAGATTCAATTTTAGAACTGATACAATCAATAAGAAATGGAAAAACAGGCATTATAGAGATGTTAAACGGTCAGAGCAGTCCTGTGAAAAACAATCAGGAAATCCTTTATGAGATCATAAGACACATATCCCCTGAAGTTGTTGAAAAAGCATTCAAAGACATGGTTAATGACGATTTCAGTCCATCAGATGATTTCCAATCCTGAATATCTCTCTTTTTTATCCGGAATGGGCAAAAATGACCAAACATCTGTCCAGAGAACTATTATTTTTGAAAAAACATGAAAACTGATTTGTTATGACAGTTCACATGATTGAAAATTAGCCATATTACGAATTTCTCAGAGTTAAACGGATTTTGATATTTGCACGATACTTGGATTTACCAGTGTGGGACACAATTCTAAGACCTACCCATGTTGAACAGATTGTGCCATGCGCCAGTGCAGAACAGCGCACTGTCTATCCTGTCTTCCCTTCTCTGTGAAATGTTCCATCCAAGCATCTTCTTGTCAGCTGCAAACCCGGATTCAGAATTGCTTCTCTGATGATACTGTTCCAGGTACTGCATGGTATTCTCCACGAAATCTTTCATGGTATCCTTCCATTTCTGTGATCCATTTAATGTTGCATTCTTTTTTGGTATCACAAATACCTTGGTATTACCAAGCCTGTCCATGTACGATGGTGATGAATAGTACCTGTCAAGACGTATGGTATCCATCTCCACGCCAATGGATGAGAGAAGATCCATTGCCCTGTCATATGCATCCCTTTCAGATTTCATGGATGAACCGAAGGCTATGTAAAGCCTGGTTTCAAGATCCATTATGGTGAATGAATATGCAAACAGCCTCTTCTTGTGTTCCTTTGCTTTCTTCGTTCCATCTTTCTTTTCATCCCTTTTTCCAGGATTCTCCTTTGCGAGTTCCTTCAATTTCTGTGCGTATGATTCGTAGTTCTTCTTTACCGTGAGGCCATAGCCTGTACCGTCACCTGTTGCGTCAGAATTCTTCACCCCTTTCTTCTTCAGCATCAAAACATGGAGGTTGTGTATTGCAGTTATGACCTCATCGTCCGAATAGAGTCTTTCAATTGTTTTGTATGACACATCAATCCCGGAAATCATGGAGAATATGTCAAGCATGTTTGCGAACATCCTGTTTGATTCTCCAACAAGCTGCTTGATCAATAGCAGCTTGACCCTCTGATCTATGGTAAGTGAATGAGGATGCCCAGGGCCATGTTCAATCCGCATTATGGATACCGCTTCGTTT
>JAKBSB010000023.1 GCA_021845155.1 Thermoplasmata archaeon | reverse complement strand
GACAGGAAAAACCTGATTGAAAAATGCCGCATGAAGTAGTTTTTTATAACCAGATTTAATGTCAGTGCATCAGTTCCATATTATGGCTGATAAATGTTAGGTTAAAACCTTTATATCCAAATAAATAATGAGGTGAAACATTGAAAAGAAGCTCAAGAGATTGGAAAAAACGAGGAAACATGCGATGGAAATGGAGAAAAAAGAGGATAAGAAGACTCAAGAGAGAAAGAAGAGCCAACAGGGAGTAATCCCCCTTTTTTGATTTTATATTTCTAAAGAAAATTCAATTATCCATGTATATTCTGATTCTGCATATTCCTGCTAAACCTTAATTTATTAATAATGCATTTCCCATATTACCATTAAGGACTACATGATTCATGTTTAATCTAAAATTTGAAGGCTAGTCCAATAAGTTTGGAGATGTAATAGATTGGCGAACAAGCAGCAGCAGATACAGGATCTTGAAAACCAGATTGAAAGTGACAGGATACTTTCCGGTGATGGGACGAATTGTACCCGCCTGGCCACAAAACAGCTTAAGCTGGCCAGGTTGTACAGACAAACGGGTGATATGGCAAAAGCGAGCCAGATGATGTCAGATGCAAAGAAGACGCTGGATGATCCGCTGTGCCCCAATTCAAGGGAAAAGATGAGGCTCCAGAATGCTATGGCCTACATGGGAATGGGAATGGGCACTCCTGGCGCTCAACAGCAATCATTGAACTCAATGATGATGAACAGGGGGCAGAGAATGCCTGCAATATACAGATTTGCAGGAATTCTGATCCTGTTTGTCGGGTATGCCATCCTGTATATCACAGAGTATCTGGGAATACTGACAAGCACAACTGATTTCGGGATAGGCATCTTTTTGGTTTTCGGCGCAAGTATTGCTGTGAGCACAATTCTTAGAGGAAGATACATGAGGTCAAGGAATGCCGGCCCCGGAATGGTGAACACTGGTGGAATGGACCAGGCAACAGCTGTTGAAAAACTTGAATCCAGGCTAAGGGAAGATCAGTCCTCCATTGATCCGAAAAGGATACTGGACGCAGCCCAGACAGAATTGGCACTTGCATCCCTGTATTACCAGTCAAAGGATATGGACAAAGCAGGCCAGGCTCTTGACGGTGCCCAGAAGTTCCTCAATGATCCAATGTGTGAGCAGGGATTTGAAAGAGAAAGGCTCCTCAGGAACGTTGAACAGATGAAAGGAATGGTCTCCAGAAATCAGCAGTAAAGATCAATTCAGTGACCTTGAAACAGCAAAACCATGCAAAGAAAATTTAAGGTAGCTGTTATTCAGGAAGGTAGCCAGACATTGGGGATATGGGGTAGTCAGGTATCCTAGCGGGCTCCAGTCAGGGTGTGATTAGCTATGGGTCGTCTGATTAAATGATGAGTGACTGGAACTATGAACCGGAAGAGACCCGTAGATCTGGGTTCAAATCCCAGTGTCCCCATCGGATCATGTCTGTACCCGCCGGAATTTGCACCTTTTCAGTCATTTCATACCCTTTCCGAAAAAGCTTCTCGACTGCGTATTTTCCTTTTTCCGCAGCTTCTTTTGATGAAAGATGTTCATAGACAGTTGTGGTCTCAATTCGGGAATGTCCCAACAGGATTTGCACCAATCTGAGATCATTTGTTGTTCTGTACATATCTGTTCCGTAGAAGTGCCTGAAATAAAGATTCATAAAATAGGCTGCTATGTTAAAAGTCTAATACTCCAAACCCGTTCCTTTTCAAATGCCATGTGAGTCCGATCTCATATGTTTCAGGTAATGCAGCAACTTTTTGCCCAATAGCTGACATGGATTCCAGAATCACATCTGAAATTATATTGCAATAACTTTCAAAATGACCCATAACTACATATCCATATCTGCAATATTTGTATACAATATTCGCTTATTATTATATGGAATTGGCGATCCATATCTCAATTTCCGTATAATTTAAGCGCGTTAACGCATATCATGTTAGTTAAGTTAAACGTATACAAACAATTAAACTTTGAATAGAAAGGGAGATGAAATTTAAATGAAATCATTATACCATTTACCAGAAATTTTTAGATTATTGCACAACGAAAATTATGTGCTTTTCCATGGATTACTGGGGGAAAATTATCGGAACCCGGCAGGCAGGTCCGGAACTCATCAGAAAATTCATTTTTCAATAAACATTTCAGGAATCATGGGCAGGAAAAATGGGGATTTGCCCATTGGAGCCCATTTCTTATTCTTTTCCGGAAATACACACGCGAAGCATAAAGATCATGTTATCCGGGCAATAGATACAAGATCCAGTAGAATGGATTTCCCAGATGCAACTTCCATGCAAGAAAAAATAGTTGGGATATGGGACTTCATTTCGGGAGTAAATCACAATGGCAAAGTAATTCCTGAGAAAAAGTTCGTCTCAACAAATATCAGTAAAGAGAAAAGAGGGGAATATTCATGACCGAATCATTTGAGTATGACCCTCATATGCACAATCTTATTCTCTTCCAGGTCGCCTACGATCTTACGCTGACAGGGAATAACGTAAAAGTTGATTATTCGAACGGAAAGAACGGACATTTACTCATTGACAGTACGGAGGGCCTTCTGCTTATCAAGGCACTGCCGGAAAACAAGGCATTCCCTGTTACGCCTGAGGAGATTTCCAACATGGTTAATTTCAGGTACGCCCTTCTCTGCTTCCTGGGCGGTAATGGCAGGATTGAAATATACCATATTTCAGTGGATGCCATTCTTTCCATATTAAGGGACTGGAAGATAGGGGACCCAAATGAGGTTCAGTGGATATCGCCTCAAGAATACATGCAGTTCAAGAGGGACTATTTTATAATGTAATATTTACAATACTCTGGACAAGAAAACTCAATATGGGCAAGAAAGAATAATCATTCACGCAATAAAGCGTGGACAGTAGATTTATGATAACATCAGGAACTGCGATCCTATTGGAATACTGATCAAACAGATGAAACGTGTCTGTGTCTTCCTTGAAATGGTCCGGAATAAAAATGTATTATCTTCCCGGAAACAGTTCAGCCCTGTTTTGTCAATGTGGTAACTGGGATAAGTGTTCTTTCTGATATATTGAGATTTCCTGCAATCTTGAAGCCAAACAGGAGATTGACGTTCTCACCACCCGCCAGGTTAAGATCGAACGCGTTTTCTGTATAATTGGTGGTGAGAGATAGATTGTGGTAAGAACCTGAAACACCAATATCGGCTGATGAAATATAGAGTCTGAATAGGGTGTAATTGTGGGCCGGCAAGTTAATTTCAGCTATCAGGCCAGGTGACGAAAAATTATCCTCGTATAAATCTGTCACCTTATACACGGAATGATTTGTCCATGTGAATCCATTGTAAGTGCTGATCTGACTGATTTCGAGGTATATACCTGTAACATTGGGCACTTCACCGGAAGCAATGTAGAAATCTATATTCCCGGTTGTGCTCTTTTCATAATTTCTGTAAAGCAAAACTCCTGCAGCCGATGCAACAATTATTGCAATTATGATGATTGAAACGACTTTGAGAGAGAAATGCATGTAGGACCAAATGCAAAATTCACTAATTAAGATTTCAAATGGAGCTGATAATGGCCATGGTAAAACCAAGGGCTCATCCGAAAGCTCTAAACTTTCATATACGCCTCCATAATGGGGTCTGATGGAAAGCGACTTTGCAGTTTATACAAAGGATCTGGTCAAGGTGTACGAGGGCGGCAAAGTTGCTGTTGACAACCTTAACCTTGAGATCAAGTATAATGAGATTTACGGACTTCTTGGAAAGAACGGAGCTGGTAAATCAACCACCATTAAAATACTCACCACACTTATGAATCCAACATCAGGAGAGGCTCAGGTCCTGGGAATGGATGTGAGGAAGAAGGCAAACGCTATCAGAAAACGAATAGGTGTGGTTCAGCAGGATGAATCCTTCGACTTCACCACGGTCGAAAACAACCTCAAGGTCTACTCTATGCTGTGGGAAGTGGACAGGGAAACTGCAAAGACCAGGATCAATGAAATGATGGAGCTGTTTGATCTTGAGGAAGTAAGGAAAAAGAGGGCTTTCGAAATATCGGGTGGACAGAAGAAAAGGCTTCAGGTTGCAAGGGAATTCCTTCACGATATGGATCTGGTTTTCCTGGATGAACCCACAGTGGGTATGGACCCGGAAATGAGAAGGAGAGTCCTGGATTACATAACAAAAAGGGCACATGACGGGCTGACTGTTCTGTTCACAACCCAGATACTGGAAGAAGCCGACTATATATGTGACAGGATAGGAATAATGGTTAATGGAGATATAAGGGCTGAAGGGACTTCAAGATACCTCAAGGAGAAATTCGGCCGGCTCAAGGAAATCCACGTGAGGCTCTCGGGCAACAGCAATATGGATGATAAACAGAATGTCGTTGACGAGATTTCTTCAATAGAGGGAATTGAGGAGGCAAGACTGGAGGGGAATTCTGTTTTTGTGCTTGGATACGAGATATCCAAAAAGATTGCAAAGATAGCCATGGTGTTCGACAGGCACGATCTGGGAATAGAATCCATGGAGAGTTCAGAACCTTCCCTGGACGAGGTATTCCTCAAGGTGGTGAATTCCTGATGAAAACTCCTTCGTTCATAAGGCTGGCAATAAGAAATATAGTTGTAAATACCGACCCTGGTACAATATTTTTCATGCTTGGTCTACCTGCATTTTATTTCCTTGTGCTCGGTACGATGTTTCAGAGTATAGTTCCTGGGGTAACAGTCAACGGAAGCGTCGTAAGCTACACTAAATTCCTTGCACCCGGCATAATCGGGATGCAGGCACTTACCGCCGGAAATATTGGCGGAAGCATGCTGTGGTCGGACAGGAGATGGCATATGTTTGAGCAACTGATGGTTGGTCCATTCAGGAGACTTGACTACCTTCTTGGAATACTGGTTATTTCCACGGTGTTCACATTTGGAGGAAGTGCCATCATGCTCGTTCTGGCCCACTTTGTTTCTGGTTCATTCATTCTAACTGCACCCTCGCTTGCATTCACTTTTATGGCACTGATTCTCGGATCATTCCTGTTCACCTCAGTATTCCTTATCATAGCTATCCTGGTGAGGACCCTCCAGACATATAACGTACTTACAATACTCATATACTTCTTCCTGGACTTTGCGAGCACGGCTTTCTATCCAATAACCAATGCAACGCCTGTTGCCCTGAGGGATATTTCAATGGTGAACCCGCTGAGCTACATCACCAATATAATCAGGTCATCAATAGATTCCGGATATGTAAGTTCCGTGCTAACTGAATCCCTGATTTTATTTGTAACCACAGTAGTGATAATGTTCATATCGCTGAGAATGTACAGCAGGCTGAAGACTGTTGCCTGATCAGGTATAAATATTATTAAGCACTCAAACACTATGAAGTACATAACAGGTAAGGGATTCAATGAGAGCATACAAAAACTTGAAGAGGCCATTTCTGAAAGCAGCCTGAAAATAGTTTCCAGGATCAATGCACAGGAAAACCTGAAAAAAATAGGTGCGCTAACAGGTGGAAACCAGATCTTCGAGCTTTTCAACCCAAAGCTTGCAAAGATGGTTTTTGATAAAGATATTGAGGCAGGAATAATCCCTCCAGTCAGGATATACATTTATGAGGAAGGCAGTTCCGCAGTATGTCTTTACGATCCATCTGAGCCAATGTTCTCAAAGCATGGGTTGGGGGATCTGGGCAAAGAAGTTGATCAGGCAGTGAAATCGATCCTGGAAAGGGCATTCCCGGGAAAGTTGGTTAACTAACTGGAAAGTCTTATTATTTTATTGATGCATATACACACGGTTGCATCATAATGGTGGATGAAAATATTTTCAGGACAAGGCCAGACGCAATGTCATTGAAGGGCGTGACTGCCACATCAAGCCTTCAGGCATCACTTATTGGTTCAAGAATTATGGATCAGGGCGGCAACGTTGTTGACGCAGCTATAGCCTCCAGTGCAGCACTGTGTGTTACACAGAACAACCTATGCGGACTGGGCGGCGACATGTTCGCCCTGGTGAGGATGGACGGCAAGGGCATCACGGATTATAACGGAAGCGGGAGGTCTTTTTCCAGGGCAAGCATAGAACATTTCCAGAATCTCGGCTTGAAGGTTCTTCCCAGCCGTGGGCCATATTCTGCCCTGACAGTTCCGGGAATTGTCTCAATGTGGAAAAGACTGAACAAGGATTTTGGGACAATGGAGATCAGGGATCTTCTTGAACCTGCAATAGGCCTTGCAAAAAACGGGTTTCCCATGACCCATAACTACTCATCATCAGTTGAGGCAACTTCAAGGGTATTCGGAGAATTCGGGGAATGGAACAGGATATTCCGACCCGATGGGAAAACGCCTCTTCCGGGTGAGATCTTCAGGCAGAAAGACCTGGCGGAAACACTTTCGGAGATCTCAAGGGAAGGGCCTGATTCATTCTACAATGGAAATCTTGCTGACAGGATTATCAAAGGACTTTCAGGCACTGGTGTTCTTATGGATTCGGAAGATCTAAGGAAACATAGCGTAACGGTAAGTAGGCCTCTTCATACAGATTACCATGGGCACAGGATCTATGAGACAAATCCCAACACACAGGCTGCAACCGCACTTCTGTGGTTAAACATGATTGAGGAGATGGAGGAAGAAAGCCCTGCATCAAATGTGCCTGATCTGGAAGAAATCATAAGTGCCGGAATTACTGCCTATGGGTGGAGGAATAAACACATAACAGACCCTGATCATCTAAGCCTGCCTCCGGATTTTCTATCCCGGAAATATGCAGGCGATCTTCTTCACAGCCAGAAAAGACTGACTAACAATAACAGAGAGAACAGTGACCCGGGAGACACAACGTACTTTTCCATAAGTGATGCAGAGGGAAACAGTGTTTCAATAATCCAGAGCAACTACATGGGATTCGGATCGGGCATTATGCCAAAATCGCTTGGTTTCGTTCTCCAGAACCGTGGTTCATATTTCAGCCTTGACAGTTCGCACCACAACTCACTTAAACCTGGAAAGAGAACATTCCACACACTTTGCGCCGCAATGGTTGAGAAGGACAGTAACTTCAGATATTCGCTGGGTACAATGGGAGGGGATATACAACCTCAAATCCACGTCCAGATTTTAAGGGACCTGATAGACGGAGGACTTGATCCGCAGCTTTCACTCGATATGCCAAGATGGGCATTCCCGGGAAGCATATATGAAACGCCAAATACCCTCATATTCGAGAATGATCTGGCCGCATCTATTCATAGTAAAAGGTTTGCAGGCCTTAATACAAAGAATATAGGCAGGTATTCATCGCATACCGGACACGCACAGATAACTGCGCTTACTGATTCGGGTTCAACAATGGGGGGTTCTGATCCCAGGGGAGATGGTGTAGCAATTCCGGTTCTCTGATTCTCCTGCTAATTATGGCTAAAATCAGCATGTATCTGATCTCAGGAATCTTTATGAAAACACCTGAAAAATAGGGCAATTCCTCTATCTCCAATAAATATTATTTCAGTTGCCAATATTTAAATACATTAACAACATGTTTTTTATGGGCAAATCTGCAGGCATGATAAAAGCTCTGGCAATAGCCATTGTTGTTTTATTGATTGCTGTAGGTACATACTCCCTCATATCAAAAAATGTGGATATAACAACAAAATCTTCCACAGCAACAACTGTCCTTGGACCGTTGGTCAGTGTGGATCCCTCCGCACCGACCGCAAATAATACAAGTATATCTCTTCAGATATTCTCTCCAGTTCCGGATAGCGTTATTATGAATGGAATGGGTTCCTTCTCCCTTATAGGGCTGAACCAGTCCAACAATCCATATTATGTGCAGCTTCTGAACGTTACATTCAACAGTTCATCATCCAGGTTTCTTTTATCACCAATGTTCTATATCATTGCATCCCAATGGTCCAAGATTTTAAGATCAAGGCATAATGAGCCATCCCTCACCATTCAGGCAACAAAGAGCGTATGGAACTCATCGTCAGTATCCCTTTACGGATACTACAACAATATTCCTTATAAGCCATGGGATATTCAGAAGCCTTCGTTCATAAGCAACAGGACAGTTCTGAACTCACTTGCATATAAGATGTCCATGAATCTCTCAAATTACACTGGAGTTTATTTATCCAATGCTTCATTCAACATCAGTCTTCAGTTTCCAGGCAAACCTTACCAGATTATTCCGTTAGGAAACCACAATAACCTTTCTTCACAGGTAAAGCCATCCACTACATATCACACAAGGTACTATACAACAACGGGAACAAGTTCGGACACATATGTTTCAACAACAGGAGTGAATTACACTAATGGTTATTTTCCCCTGATTGCAGTTCATCTTTCGAAGGGAGTGGCCAATGGAAAATCCCAGTTGATCATAGCAAGCAGCATACTTCTTCTTAACACAACAATGGGCATCAACTCAGCCAACACCTATGAAACTGGAAGTGGTGAGTATTCATCCACAATGAGCACAAATCCTTCCCAAGGATTGGTTGTAAACGGTTCATTCAATTCGGGTTTTATATCGGGAATAAACGATGGCATTGCCTACCCTCTCAATTCCGGATCAAATAAATCCATTATGGTCAATGAGACAACCGCATTTGTTGCCATAACAAATGCAACCTATGAATTCATACACTACAGCCGCTACACAAGCACAACCACCACTACATATCACTGGGAGCAGACATATTATTATGAACCGGGAAGAGGATATATATTCGAACCTCCAAAACTGCAGTATACAACATCCAGTTCTTCCACCACATATGACGGTCATGGGACAATCGGTCAGATCACGCACATTGGAACACATGGAAACATAAGTATGGCTGCAGGTTTCCTTGACACAGAAGTTAATACAGTTATTCAGAAAGTTCTTGAAAGCAGTTATTCAGGAAATCTTACGCTTGATGTGGGAAAATCCATGTCACAATCAACGGTATGGGACAGCTACTCAGGCTATTCAAATTCTGCCTCGGCGATAAAGGACGCACATGATGCACTTGCCGTTTTTTCAGCATCACTTGGTCTGGGTCTTGCAATTACTGATACACTAGCTGCACTGAACAGTGCAGATCTTGATACCTCAGAACCTTCAGTTGTAGCCCAGTCTATTGATCTGATATCGCATGCAACTGGCATGGCCGCCACAGTAACCGGACTGTTCAGTTCAATCAGTTTCCTTGCAAAATCAGATACAGCTTTCCTTTTATCGGGGATGTCGAATGGGCCTCTTCCAGGTGTCCAGGGTTCAAACTACACCATTGCATACTACCAGAGTTCAACACCAGTAACATTTAGCTACAATGGAAGCTCATACTCTTTTTACGCTCCAGATGACTACTTTAACGCTACTACGATAAGTTAAGATCATAAGGGGACATCAGTTCAATATACATTATCAACCATTAACATAATCCCTGCAGCTTAACTGTCATTTTATCTTATAGAATTGACAGAATTGTGAATAACGAATAAACATGGCCCGATCAAGGCCCTGATGTTCTGGCATCAGGTACTGGAGAACCGGCAGGAGGGTCTGTCGCTTCAATGCTACCGGTTACCCAGAGTTTTCCCCACTTTCCCAGATCATCCACT
The DNA here is from genome assembly GCA_021845155.1 of Thermoplasmata archaeon. The sequence goes on along the minus strand of JAKBSB010000023.1, from coordinate 2,545 downwards.
ATGGGCTTAAGGGAATTCCCTTTTTCAGTGAGTGAATATCTGACCAGAAAGGGCTGGGTTGAAATTATCTCCCTTTTTACTATATCCTTTCTTACCAGGTCCTTGAGCACCGACGAAAGGGTCCTTGAACTTATTCCGGTAGCACTTCGGAGAAGTTCATTGAATCCCATGTTTTTTTCTATGAGGTACCTTATTATTATAAAGTTCCACTCACCTCCAATTTCCCTTATGGCGGACACTATTGGGCACGTATTTATATTAACGGCTGCCTCAGATTTTGTCATGATTCCAGATCAATACAGGTAAGTAACATAAAGTATTTAAGTGTATTATTGATATCTGGTTTACAAGTTACATCCAAAGCTGGAAAGGTAATAATTTCAATTGTCTGTTCAAGCTTTGGTGTATGTAAAAAAAGTGATGTTAATGGGCGAAGACAGGTTGAAGACTGTTGATAAAATATTTACGGGAAACAGTACAATGGACGGGGCAGGTGTCAGGCTGAAGAGGATATTCGGAGGTCACCTGTCCGCAAAAATAACGGACCCATTCCTCCTGCTGGACAACTTTGGTTCAGAAAACCCTGAGGAGTATCTTGCAGGTTTTCCATGGCATCCGCACAGGGGAATTGAAACTGTAACTTACATGCTTCAGGGGAAAGCTTATCATGAAGACAGTGAAGGCAACAAGGGGGTGATATTCCCCAATGATCTCCAGTGGATGACTGCAGGGAGCGGAATATTCCATCAGGAAATGCCAGAACCAATAAACATCGATGACCCTGAGGAAAAACTGCGTGTTGTTGGAAACCCGAAAGGTCTCAAGGGGTTCCAGTTATGGATAAATCTTCCAGCAGGGATGAAGATGACAGATCCGACATACAGGGGAATTGTACAGAAAGATACCCCAGTTGTGGAAAATGGGGAGGGTGCCACAGTAAAAATAATTGCAGGCAATTACATGAAAACTGAAGGACCGTTCCAGGGCGGATATGGGCTCAATCCTTCTTATATAGATGTGCTTATGGACCCGGAAGCCGAATTCAGTTACACGCCTGAACGAGGCTATACATCCATCATATACGGTGTCGAGGGCACAGCAGTAACTGGAGGCAGCCAGAAAGCACAGTTGCAGGAGGGAATGGCAGCAGTCATGTCAAGAGAAGGAGACAGGATTTCCATAATAACCGGAAGCAGCAAGTTCAGGTTTCTTCTCATAACAGGGAAACCACTCAATGAAGAGATTTACTGGTATGGGCCCATCGTCATGAACACTGAGGACCAGATAAGGGAGGCACTCTCGGATCTGCAGAATAACAGGTTCGTAAGGCAGAAGAATCCTGTATTCCAATAATTTCCAGCAGGAATCAGAACAGGGTCCTGGTCATATCGAGATTCTGGTAGAACCATTCTTCCGTTTCAAGGTTGCACATCACATTTTTCCTGCCGCATTCTTCCATGAACTTCTTCGAGAATTTTCTCCACCAGTTGTCATATTCCATGCCCCTGACCCTGATCCCATTTCTCTCAAGCATTATGTCCGGAGTGGCATAGCTGTTATATCTGTCCATTATTATCCTCGTCCCGGTTGATGCGGCAAATTCTATGATGGATGAATTGTTCTCCTCTTTGTCATTGAATCCCCTGATAATAGGCCCATAGAAGATCCATCTCCTTATTTTCTCCTTATTTGCGGTCTCCACGATCTTCATCCTTGCAGCAGGGCCGGGAGTAAGTGGTTCAATCTTCCTGGAAAGTTCCCGGTCAAAGGTTGTTATGGTTGTTCCTACATCGGCAATATTCCTGTGTTCTGAAATAATGTCAAAATCCCTGAGAACAAGGGAGGATTTTGTCTGTATGGATACCCGGAAACCATGGGAAAGAAGAACTCCCAGGGTATCCCTTGCCAGCCTGTATTTTGTGTCTACCGGCTGGTATGCATCGGTTACTGTCGACATACCTACCAGGCCACGTCTTGATCTTTTAACGTCCCTGTTAAGGACTTCTATGAAATTTCTCTTCACATAAACAGTTTTGCCCCATTCCGCATCGCCTGGCCTGACAGGTGTCATGTCCATGGCATAACAGTAGAGGCAGCCATGTGTGCATCCGCTGTAAGGGTTGACCGCATACTTCAGTTCCTTCATTGATGATGGTGAGAGGGCAGTTTTTGCATCTATCTCTTTAACAGTATAGGGAAACATAAAGATCACCCGAAACTGTAAAGGTTGCTCTTCATTATGCCATAAGACGGGGACTTTTCAACCCATCTGTTCAGTCCCACCCTGAAATGAGGGGCAAGATACTGGAGGGCAGCCTGGAAATTGTCGAATTTTTCCGGCCTTGTCCTGAACATCTCCCTGAGATTCTCCCTGACGTACCATACCCCGATGGGAAGGTGGAAATTAGGGTATATCTCCCTCCAGAGCATTGCAGACCCTCCTCTTCCCATTTCAGTAAATTTCTCTGTCACTGCAAGCCTGCTTGCATAGTAACATCCCCCGATTCCAGGATAAGTTGTTCTCCCCCCTTCCTTCCGGATCTTT
>JAKBSB010000022.1 GCA_021845155.1 Thermoplasmata archaeon | reverse complement strand
ATTATATTTTCAAGTTTTATTGGTTCGGTACATATATCATTCATATCCGTACTGCAGATTTACGGCAGCCAGATTCCATTAATTTCAAGGTTCTTGCCTGAGAATTATACCACAACGCAGTATACCATAATTGCATCCATCAGGGAACCGGAAGTGCTTGGAGGACTGGTGGTTGGGGCATCTCTTGGTATTGGTGGTGCAGTGATCCAGAGTATATTCAGGAATCCCATAACGGAGCCTTATATCATTGGACTTTCAAGTGGGGCAGCCCTTGGTGCGGTGATGACCATAATACTTGGGCTTACATTTCTGGGGCTTTATACACAACAGTTGCTCGCTTTCATTTTTGCCATGGCATCTGTGCTTGCAGTTTATATGTTCGCTCTGAGAGGCGGAAAGGCTCACCCCACATACATGCTGCTGACTGGTGTTGCATTATCGTTCTTCCTTTCGGCCATTGTAGCGCTATTGCTATTCTCAAACATAAATCTGGAGAACGAAGCATTTTTCTGGCTCCTTGGTTCCCTGGAAAACATAAACTGGCTTGAACTGTTTCCCGTCACAGCAGTAGTAATCCTATGTTCTTTCATACTTGCTACACAGTACAGGGAGCTTGATGCACTCCAGATGGGAGATACTCATGCGAGATCCGTTGGGGTTAATGTGGAAAGAACAAAAGGGCTGTCCATATTTCTTGTTGCTCTCAGTGTGTCAGCATCAGTTTCCATAAGCGGCCTGATTGGTTTCGTTGGGCTTATAATGCCACATGTTTCAAGAATAATATTTGGCGGGTCTAACCGTTTTGTCCTCCCTGGATCCGCAATAACTGGCGCAATATTCCTGATTCTGGCTGACGATATTGCCAGAGGAGCTGTTGTGGGCGTTGTCATACCCATAGGAATAATCACCGGTATCATAGGAGTTCCTTTTTTCCTTCTCATCATGCGAAAGATGGCAGGAGGTAAATATGGAACTTAAACTGGAGAATACAACCTATTCAACCGGTATGTTCAGTCTTGGTCCCACTTCGACCAGAATACCGGAAGGAAGTATAACAGTCATAATGGGAAAGAACGGTTCTGGGAAATCCACCACACTGAGGCTTATGCATGGCGACCTTAAACCATCCGGAGGAAGCGTAACACTGGAAGGGAAGGAAGTATGGAAAATCAGGCCGGTTGATCTTGCCAGGAGGATGTCGTTTGTGGCCCAGGAGATAAATGATCCACTGAGCTTTACGGTAAAAGATGTCATGATGGTCTCTGGATATGCCAGGGACCTGAATGAGGCAGAGATGTTAGACTCCCTGGAGATATTCAATATCAGGCATTTTCTTTACAGTAGTTTCAATTCTTTGAGCGGAGGTGAAAGGAGACTTGTAACAATTGCCGCCTCAGTATACCAGGGATCGGATATCATGATCATGGATGAGCCCACGAACTTTCTTGATGTTGATAACCAGTTGCTTGTGTACGAGGTCCTTAATGAACTGAAACGAAAGGGTAAAACAATAGTGCTTGCAATGCATGATATTTCTGCTGTTTCTGCCATCTCAGACTACATAATAATGTTGAAAAATGGGGAATTGGTGGATCAGGGTCCAACTTCAAGAACGCTCACTGTGGAAAATCTTAAAAAAGTATTCAATGTTCCTTTCAGGACTTATAGGACAGACCGGGGAGTTGGTTTCATCAGTCCAGCCATTAAGGGTGGGAACGAAGTTCCCCTGGAAGAAAGCTGAAATAATAGCGAGTTAAACTAAGAAATTTTTGGAAGATTCTTTCCCTGTGACGAAAACAGGTTCTGCTCCTCGAGATACTGCTCCATTATTTCATTTGGTGTTGTAACCCTGTTCTGTGACTTGCTGATTATTGGCCTGTTGTTGTACCAGTATATGAAATTCTCGGGAGAGTTAAAAGTCCACCTGAACCTGTCGTAGTTCTGCCAGAGTCTGGAAAGAGCCAGATGAACCCTGTTCCCATGTTTGTCGCTTTCAACATTTTCCACTCCCTTCTTGGAAAAGTAGAATTTCACGTCTGTTGCACCGTAAAGTATGCTGAGTATGCCACTTCTGAGATACACTTTCTGGATGTCCAGGCTGCTGCTTTTCCTGAACTCTGCCAGTGCGTCTATATTTTTTTCCATTACCTCCTTTGTAATTTTCCTTGTCTCAACCATTGAGAGTATTTTCTTTGTTGACATATCCACGCACACTACTGCGTATGGATAATCCATTCCGGTCTGATGATAATCCATAAATACTGTTGTTAGCGGAGGCTCAACCTCGGATTTTGATATCTCGCCCTCCTTTGAATATTTGGCGCGTATCATTTTCTTTCCCCTCATGTAGTTGTAGATCTGGTAGTAGGATATGGATCTGCCACGACTCTTCAGAAGATAGAATATTGTTCTCGAACCAACCTTATAGTTATTCCACAGATTCTCTATCTCCGTGACATCCTGTTCTGTTAAAGAAGAGTAACGTTTCTTTGTATGTTCCTCATCTATATCTTCTTTCAGGATCTGCTGGACCCTCCTTGGCGTTACATTGAACATCCTTGCGAGATCGCTTACCTTGTAGCCATTCTCCACACTCTGAATTATAAACCTTTTGTCATCTGTGCTTAGCATGTTATCAAATTATTATACCTGTCCTGTGGTCATAACCTTTTTTTGCACAAACCTATACTTGCATGTCTGTAGGTATTTGCAGAGATAACGTTTCATTGATTCCCCACGGCATCATTGTATGAGAAAAGCGAAATTTTTCTCGTTCCTTGCGTTAATCTGTTTATATACTAACATAACAATATACATAACAGCGTACCACAATAGAAAGAGGCGTATAGATGAAGGTTAATACATATTTCAGGCATGTTAGAAAAGCCATTTCAAGGCAGTTCAGCAGGGATCCTGATGATAAAGCAGAGACGGGAATAGGCGTTCTTATAGTCTTTATTGCCATGGTTCTTGTGGCAGCTGTTGCGGCATCTGTCCTGATACACACCGCCGGTATACTGCAACAAAAAGCCACGTCAACCGGAACTACAACCATTAACCAGGTTTCCAGTGGCATATCAATCACACAGATCATGGGTTATGACCCTTCCCACCCGGCTGAGGCAGGTGGCGTAACCCTCCTGGCAATATTTGTTACCAACAACGCGGGTGGATCAGCCATAAACCTTGGTAATGCCAGTGTAACACTGACAGTGAATGGAGTCACTGCCATTCTGGTCTACAACGATTCCATATACAATAACACTGCAATCAATGGAACCCAGGATCTGTTCAGTGAGAAACAGTGGGGTTACCTCAGCGCGTCACATCATGATGCTACCAATTTCGGTGTGATAGTTGTTCAGGATCCTACCAACTCAGTTGATAGCCAGTATCCAGTCATATCACCCGGCGATACAGCCGCAATAATACTGAATGTATCCAATACATTCGGTGCTGAAATCACGCAGAATATGCAGGTTTCGGGGCAGGTTACACCGGAAGTCGGTGCCCAGGCAGTAATTCAGTTTACTGCCCCAAATGCCTTTATAACCAATGAAGTCACGCTGCAATAAACATAGACGCCTCGGTCTTACTCTGAACCCGGTTGCCGGTTGTCCGCAAACATCCCGGCTTCCGGGGGAGAGAAGATCCTACTGTTTCTTTTCATACTATAACAGTCACTTTCGTTTAAATAGTTAACAGCAATACTGCCGCATGGTATCCCTCAAGGGTTGGCCATCTGACGCGGCCATCTTATCAGGAATAGGAGGCGTGATAATAACATATGTTGGCATTTTTGGTTTAGCTGTACTGATGCACACCACACATACGCCCCTTGATATTCTGCTTGAAATAACGGGTACGATTTCCGGGCTTTTAATACTTATTTCAGTTTTTCTTCTCTACTTCAACAGGAATAGGCATGCAATGTGGGGGATTATCATTCTTGTATGCTCAATACTGAGCTGGGCTGGCACATCCGGAGGCCTTTTCTTTGGGTTTGTCCTTGTTTTCCTTGGTGGTATAATGGCAATATCATGGAGTCCCGATCCAAAAACTGTAAGAGGTATAGTGGAAGAAAAGATAAACTGAATGGGAAAAGTTTCGTGCTTCACATCATGTATTATTTATTAACCACAGGAATCACCTGTTATTGATCCTGGATAATAACTATAGTTCAAGGCTGAATATGGAAGCAGTTATCACTGCCAGTGGGGATTTCCCAATAGAAAGATTTGCAAGAGATCATGGTATTGTAATTCCGGCAGTTTTGACCATTGGAGACGCAAGAGAAAGCTTCCTCTATTATTTTGAAGAAAACGAAGATCAGAACCGTGACTTTTTCGTGTTTCTCAAGACAAACAAAGCCAGAAAGACTGGAAATGTTTACACCATTTACTCAAACAGCACGCACTACACGGAGTACAACTTCTTCAGAAAACTTATGGAAATACCTTCGCTGGTTATTGATTTTCAGTACGTAAGGGGCGGCAAACATTATTTTCATCTCAGATTCATTGACAAATACCTTGATGCTTTTTCATCCCTGGTTGCCTCAGAATCTTTTCCTGCAATAAATTCTGTACAATATGTGGGACCGGTCAGGAGGAGTATGGACAATGCAAAGTTGTTTTCGGAATTTTTCAGGACGATGCGTATTTCTTTCAGGTTTACACCTCCCGAAGGACAGGAAAACCTCAGCGTATTACCCAGTATAAATGGAGATTTTGCAGGTGAGCTGCGGTACATAGACGAGAACGGGAAGATAAAATTCAACCTATACCTTAAAGACTGTGACACATTATCTCCTGGACAGTACAACATTAAACCTTTAGAAAATGGAATCGTGGAGATAACCTACCAGAATGAGATGCTCAACGAACTCATATTTCTGAGCAAACATGTTGCATTTCCAAATTTCGGAATCTATTTTAAAAGAACAGACGGAATTCTCATATTTGAAGCACTTATTCCCGGCATCTACAGCAAAGAGTACATAAAAAAGATATTCAATGTCAGGAAAAATCTACCACAGTTGAACATTGTCCTGGATTCAATAAATGAAGCGTTTTAACTCATACTTGATCCTTTGTAACACTACAGATTCAAGATTGCATAATGTTTTACTGATTTCAAAACAATCTTTGGTACTTGAATCGTAGTGGTAGTATCACGACTTTAGCATTTCTTCATTATTTAAGCGAGATTTGAAGACGACACCGTCTCTATTTAGGTGTAGTGATATAAGTGGAAAAAGTTAGGTTATAAAAGTTATGTACGACCTGTGCGGGACATACACAAAAACGAGCAGCAAATGACCTACTATACTGCACAAACAAACGATGACGTCCAAAATGAGGTTTGCATTCTATTTCCGTAATGGTGGGTGGCACAAAGTATATGAAAAGTTTTCAAACCATTGAAACTGTCGAATAACTCAATTAATGGTCCCGTCTGTTTTTCCTCACATGAAACGGGCGCGGGGGGATTCGGACCCCCGATCTATAGCTTAGGAGGCTATTGCCATATCCAGACTGGGCCACGCGCCCTTACTTTCAAACGGTTGCATTGCGACCGAATACAAAGCCATTCTGCATAATAAACTCATATTTTATTTTTGGTCTGATTACAGTATCGATTTGGATCTTTTCAGTGTCAAAATGAATAGATATTAATCTTATTTCATAATTCAAGTCCATGGAGATACATATAAGCGGTGGGACAAATAATATAAGGTTCTCTGCAGCACATTTTATCCCTAATATTGAAAAGTGTTCGCGATTGCATGGGCATGATTATTCGGTAGACATTACCCTGAACGGAGAAATGGTGGACGGCGTGCTCATAGATTACGGAATTGTAAAAAATGATATCCGAAGCATAATTGAACCCATTGATCACAGAGTTATTGTGCCATCCATGGACCGATATTCCACTCACAGAATTGAAGATGGGAAATGCCTGGTGAGTTTCAGGCACAAGGAATACGAATTTCCCGAAAGCGATGTGTTCCTTCTTGATGCAGATGTTTCATCCAGCGAGAATCTTTCACAGTATTTTTTTACGATGCTCTCTGAAAAACTCCGCCAGCACAGAAATATAAAGTTCCTGTCAGTTGTTGTTTACGAGGGACCTGGTCAGGGTGCAAAGAGTGAGGATAGCATTGAACCATAACAGATCCATAGTACTGCTTTCGGGCGGGCTTGATTCAGCCACTGTACTTGCATATGCACTTTCCCGCGGCTATGAAACAATTGCCATCAGTTTTGATTACGGACAGAGACATAGCATGGAACTTGAAAGCGGGAAAAGAATCTGCGATCATTACGGGGTTGAAAGAATAGTAGTAAATTTTAACATGAGGCAGATAGGAGGAAGCAGCCTTACATCTGAGATGGATGTTGAAAAGAGAGACATTGACGAACTTTCTAAATCTATCCCCACAAGTTATGTTCCCGCCAGAAACACCATATTCCTTTCCATTGCTTCGGCATATGCAGAAGTCGTGGATGCAAGAACAATTTTCATAGGTGCCAATGCAGTTGACTACTCGGGATATCCGGACTGCAGACCAGAGTTTTTCAATTCAATGGAGAATACTCTCAACCTCGGCACAAAACTCGGCCAGAGTTCACATATCAGGATCTCCGTTCCTCTCCAGTATCTTACCAAGGGTGAAATAATTGCCCTTGGAATGAGGCTGAAAGTCCCTTATGAACTCACGCATTCCTGTTACAGAGGCGGGATCGAGGCATGTGGAGAGTGTGATTCATGCCTTTTGAGACTTAAAGGGTTTATGGATTCAGGATTCAGGGATCCAGTAAAATATAAAAATTATCCTGATTTTTATGAAAAATATCTGGGTAAATCAGTTCTTTGAAAAGAACTGATCCACAAGTTTGCAGCTGTTTTTGACAGATTGTACTGTCTTTTCCCATAGTGCGAGTTCCTCTTTGTTGAAGTCCATTTCGTATATCTCTTCAACACCATCTTTTCCTATCTTTATGGGAACCCCAATGAATATTCCGGAGACATTGTAATGTTTTCCGGTGGGTCCTTCCAGAAAAGCCGCACATGGAATGACTCTCTTCCTATCTCTTATTATTGATTCAACCATTGCTGTTATGGAGATTCCAGGTGCATAATAAGCGCTTCCCGTCTTTAGATAATTGACTATTTCTCCTCCACCAAACCTTGTTCTCTTTATGATCTCATCTATTTTTTCCTTGCTCAGAAGACTGGAAATTGGTATTCCGGAAACGCTTGAATACCTCACAAAGGGAACCATATCATCCCCGTGCCCCCCAATTACAAAGGCGTTGACGTCTTCCACCGCTACGCCAAGTTCCTGTGCTATGAACAGCCTGAACCTGGAGCTATCCAGAGACCCACCCAGACCCAGTATCTTTTTCGGACTGATCCCTGTGGATTTCTGAATTGCGTATGCCATGATGTCAGCTGGATTTGACACAACTACAATTACTGAATTCGGACTGTATTTTTTTATATTTTTTGCAACATCCGAAATGATCTCTAAATTTTTATTCAGGAGATCGTCCCTGCTCATTCCAGGTTTCCTTGCCAGTCCAGCGGTTACTACTATAACATCTGAATCTGCCATGTTCTGATACGCTTCGGGATTTGTTGTTGTGAATCCTTTCACGTCAACGGAAGTTTTCCAGTGTGGAGTCCCTTCTGCTATGTCAAGTGCTTTTCCTTCAGGCACACCGTCAACAACATCAAACAGGTAAATATCTCCCAGTTCTCTAGCTGCAAGAAACTGTGCGACTGTGGCTCCAACATTGCCAGCGCCTATTACTGATATCTTGTTTCTTCTCATAATTAGTGATTGCTTACATAAACTTAAATCTGTTTCCCCGTATTGTCAACAATTCAGCTCCATGGACCACAGTATAGGATTCTTCACAAACTATAATTCGAACACTGTAGCACCCTCTTCCTGGTCCTGCAGGAATCTTCCAACTTCAAAGGTTCCTGGCGGAATCTCTATGAACTTGAATTCCCCATCGATATGTTAAATAATGAAATGTGAAAAATGAAATCTAGTGCACAAACACTTAAATGTAACCTATTCTATTCTCATGCGCCGTGCTGATTATTAACTGACAAAGTTAAAATAATTGAATGGCGTAGTATTGTGGTTGAGATGATCCTGGTATATGATAAGGAAGGAAAACATGGGGTAATTTGCAACACCCTGATGGCCCCTACAGGTGTTGAGTATAAACTCGTGAGAGACTTCACTGAATCAGTGCTGGAGAACGAGAAACCTACCTCTGTCATGATTTATGTTGATGGTAAGATAGAGAAACCAGTGGAAGATCTTCTACTCAGGGAGAAACGCGATTATCTCCTCATACTTTTACTGGAGAAAGAAATAGAACTGGATGAAAAAATAAGGTATAGCAGCGAAATAGTGCTCCTTGACCTCCAGGATTTGAACGAATCAAGGAAGAGGCTTAGAAAGGCGCTAACTTCGCATATTGTGAGGAAATTGAGAACTATTAATGATTTTACAATTTATCTCGCAAAGAATGGAATTTACCCTGGAACAATTTTTTTCACAAAACCCGAAAACACGGAACCTTTTATGTCGCTTCTTCTTTCTGTTAATATCGATAGAAAAAAACTCCTCGTTGCATCACGATTTAACTTTGCCATGGAATTACCTGAAATATTCAATGACGATAATTTTGTCTGGGTTACGGATTCCATTGGTGCACAGAGAAACCGTCCGGTTAACCTTTCCTTCATTTCCGACACAATAGTCAAGAGAATGCTGGAAGGAAGAAGCAATGTGGTTTTTGTTGATGTTTTTGATCTGCTAATAGTATATCATGAGTTCTTTGAGGTTGCAAGGGCATTTGAGCAGATTAAGAGTGCTGCAATTGAGAAAAATTGTTACCTGATACTTGTTTTTTCAGATAACGCCATGGATAGCATACAGTTCGGGCAGATCACAAGATTCTGCCAGGAATGGCACCCACACAGTATTGAGGATCTTAGCACTAAAGGTTAGGTGAAAAATGGAAAACGAGAGCCTGTTTGGAAAGATGAACGAATTTTTTTCCCAGAGCAGGGGAAGGTCTCTTGTGATTAAAGGGAAACCAGGCGCCGGTAAAACAACATTTGCACTTGAATTTCTGGAAAGTGTCAGGGAAAGAACTCCTGTTTCGTACCTCTCCACGAGGTCTTCCGATGTATCCCTCTATGAGACTTTCAAATGGCTGGAAAGCGTCTCCATAAAAGGTGATGACCCGGAAACTTCTGAACTTGTTAATGTCAATACGGAATCACTTTCAAAACTTGAAAGAATGATTGAAGAGGGGAAAATGAACACCGCAATTGAGGGAAACCTAGTGCTGAACATTCAGGATCTCCTTCCAGAAATAAAGATGCTATATAATTTCGTTGACAAAAGTTTCAATGACAATCCTATAATAGTTATTGATTCCATTGACGCCATAGCCGAGAAGTACGACATGAATGAGAATGTCCTGTTCTCGCTTTTAAATACAGACCTTGTTGAAAAATCTGGAGCAAATCTTATTGCCATAATTGAGGCAAAAGAGAAACCTAAACTGGAATATTTTGCCGATGGAGTAATATCCATGGATTACTACATTAAGAATGATTTTATTGTCAGGACGGCAACCATTGAAAAACTCAGAGGGATATCAATATCGTCGTCACCTATTTTCCTTTATTCCCTTTATGGAGGCAGGTTCGTACCACTTGATCGTGGACCTGTACTCTATCCAACTGCCAGGATAAAGATGCCGAAGTTTGAAACTGAGGACCTCTTCCGGGTTCCCATAAGAAGCCCCGAAATTATAAAATTGAATCCGACAGGTGAGGATAGCATTCCTCTTGGAACTCTTGTGATTTTTCACCGTGAAGACGAATCAACTGAGGTCAACGATGTCGTGAATCTCATGAAGAACAACATGATTAAGAACGCCATAACCCAGAACAGAGGAGTCATAGATGTGACTTCCGGGAGTTACGAATCTTCAAGGGTTCTCACCACAAGCCTCGAAGCTGAGTGCCTCAGGCATTACATTACAGCAGAAAAATCTAAAAAATCAAATTCATTTATTATCAATCTTGAAGGGAAGAGTATAGCGGAGGATTTTCCCAACGAAGTTGTTGATTTTTTCCTTTCTAACTCATCCAGGCCAAACCTTTATTTCTTTTCATCGGACTTTCTTATCTTCACGTACGGATATGAATTCTTTGGCGACCTCCTGAATCTCATCAATGGCCTTAGACCCACCGGAGCAATAATTATAATAACGGACGATGATTATTACAAGAGAATAAGCCATTACGCCGGTCTGACAATACACTTCAGGGAAGCAAATGGATATGTTCTCGCCAACACCTCCAATAGGAAACTTTACGCAGTCACGCCGAAATATGACTCGGACAAATGGCCCACAATGAAACTTTCTGAAATAGTTTAAATTTGGCTTAATTGCCGGGAATCCCTTTCCACGCAGGAGAAAGGAATACATGGAAATGTCTGTATTTTCTGTGTTTATTATTCCATGGACATAGAAAATCTTGGAGAGTGGATTCGTATGTACAAGATGAGGGAAGATGAGAAATTACTCCAGTTCCTTTATTGCAGTGATGCTTACATTTTTTATTGATCTGTACCCCTGTGTTTTCAATCCCATTGTTGATGTAAGTTCCCACAGGGCTATAAGTGAGGATGATACCAGGTATACTGAACCTGACTGAGCCTTGTCCATGTCGGTGGAATGCACTGTTCCAGATGAGATGATCCTGTTGCTATCTATCTCAAATATAAGATCTTCGAAAACAACCCTGACATCATTTATTCCATAAATTTCATGGAAATGGAGAACGGCCTTCTCGGAGATGCTTCTCGCACTGTCGAAGATATTCCCACTTTTCTGTGCTTCCTTTCTCAGGAAATCGGATACGTCAGTTTCTACCAGCATTTCTCCCTTTGATCTAACCTGATACTTCAATGAAGCCCCCAATAAGCTTTAATCCACTAAATGATTAAGTATTTATGTTTCCGGCAACCAGAATGCGAAGGACAAGAGCAACGCCGCGTATGCGGGATCTTGTGGCAGAAACACGCATTGATCCTGCAAAGCTGATCATGCCCGTTTTTGTAGATGAAAATCTGAAGAATGTTGCAGCAATAAACTCCATGCCAGGCATATACACTTACCCACTGGAAATGGTTGGAAAGTACCTGGAAACACTCGATTCTAAGGGGGTAAAGAATATACTTCTATTCGGTGTTCCTGCCCATAAAGATGCAGCTGGAACGTCCTCGTATGATCCAAATGGCTGCGTGCAGAAAACAGTAAATATTGCCAAGGAAAATACCTCACTGACTGTCATTACGGACCTGTGTCTTTGTGAATATACGGATCACGGTCATTGCGGCATTGTGGAGAAATCAGTAATAAACAATGACAGGACACTTGAGGTTTACGACAGGATTGCAATAAGTTATGCTGAAAGTGGAGCAGATATAATCGCACCAAGTGGCATGATGGATGGCCAGGTTGGTTCTATCCGCAGAGCGCTTGACGATTCTGGATTTAACGGCACATCCATCATGGCTTACAGCGCCAAATATTCGTCAAACCTATTTGGCCCTTTCAGGGAGGCGGTAAAGTCAGCCCCCGGATTTGGTGACAGAAAGACTTACCAGATGGACTGGCGCAATTCCAGGGAAGCAATGAGAGAGATAGACCTGGACATAAGGGAAGGAGCAGACATGATCATGGTAAAACCGGCCATTTTTTATCTGGATGTTATCTCTGAGGCAAAACGCAGATTCGATCTTCCTCTGGCCGCATACAGTGTGAGTGGAGAATACAGCATGATAAAGAAGTCCATTCTTGACGGATACATGAACGAAAATATCATCCTTGAAGGAATAACATCAGTATTCAGGGCAGGGGCTGATATGTTAATAACCTACTTTGCGGAATGGTTCATGGACAACCTGGAACAGTGATATGTATGGTGCGGTAATTTATGTTCAAGTGGTCAATGGCACGGATGCTCCACAAATTTCTGCGCCTGCTTTGATTTTAACGCTTTCCCTTATTTATTCAAGCCATCTCTCAACTACCGCCATGATAGAATGGAGATTTTATTCGGAATTTATAGGATAAATTAACAAAATACTTATTAAATAATGTGGGATTAGCTTACGGTGATCAAAATATGGCAGTAACATTAGGACAGAAAGCCCAGATCGG
>JAKBSB010000021.1 GCA_021845155.1 Thermoplasmata archaeon | reverse complement strand
TTACAGCTGGTGGCGTGACTGTATAATACCATACCGCCGACCAGAGACCAAAGAATTTATTCCATGTGGATGTTATGTTGTTTACACCTGTGTAAGTTCCAGTCAATGGGCCGCCCATCCAGTGAAGAGTTGCGTTATCTGTATACTGAGTCTGCAGGAGGGATGAGTTCTCAATCGCTATGTAATTCCAGTGTGCATATGCATTCTTCAGAATAACAGATCCCTGCTGTGTATCATAACTGGTTTGTAGTCCATTATAGCTGGTTCTTTCACTGTTGAGGCCAGAGTATTCAAATACAAAAAGTCCAGCCATGACTATTGTCAGGGCTATGAATACTGCCGATATTACCTTTAGAGCTTTCAGATCCATGTGCTGCCATTTCGATCTGTATCATCATTTTTTTTCAAATTATGTTACAGATCATATGCAGATCATGTGCAATTCAGATCTAAACTAATCTTCTCCGAGATCTTCAGAAATGGTATCAGGGAGTCCATTATCTTTTTTCCATTCCGCGTCAGGGAATAGACAACACCTTCATCGCTTTCCACCCGGATTAGGAGCCCCATATTCTCCAGTTCTTTCAAACGTTTAGATATTATGGTTGAACTTGAATGGGGAATGCTCCTGAGTATTTCATTGAAATTCTTCTTTATTCCATCATGTTCAAGAATTGCCAGAATGAGCATGGTATACTTTTTGCCAATCTGGGAAAATAACGGGAGTGATGGATCAACGCATATGGTCTCGTTTCCGGTCCTGATCATGCATATATCGTTTCTCTTTCTTGTCCTTTCTCTCTCCTTATCCTCATTATTCATGTGCATTATTTCAACAATCATCATCCAGTTATATTCTTTTTCACATCCTTTGTGATAAGTTGATTTTCAGGTTTTAAACCTTTCCAGAATTAAGATAAACTTTTCTTTACGTTCTGCCATATATACGATTTCATGATTGAGAACTGTGGCATCAAAGAAAGTAACTATGCGCGTATTTGGGATGACATGCGATGATTGCGTGAGAACAGTAAGCGAGGGGCTTAAGGAAGGGGGAGCCAGTGAAATATTTGTTTCACTGAAGAACGGGACTGCTTCAGCTGTTGTTGATGACAGCATGATAAGGCCCGATGATCTTTCGAGGCTCCCGGTTTTTAGTGAAAAGTCACACTACAGGGCTCAGGTAAGAAAGGTGGAGTGATCTTGAAAAATGAATATGATCTGGTTATTCTTGGAAGGGGTGCCGCAGCCTTCTCAGCCGCAATAAAAGCCAGCGAGATAACCGCGGGACAGGCTACAATAGCAATGATTGGATTCGGACCCCTTGGAGGTACCTGTGTGAATGTGGGTTGCGTCCCGTCCAAGTACCTCATAGAAGCTGCCAAGGTGGCACACACACAATCAAGTCCAAGGTATCCCGGGATTGAACCGGGGCATCCTTCTATAAATTTTGGAGAACTTATGGAATCCCTCCGTAGAACGGTAAAAGAGGAGCGAACAGAAAGGTATGAGAACGTCATTAAGTCTTATGAAAATATTGATGTCTATGACGGTAAAGCTCAGTTCGTGGACAGAGATGCCATAATTGTCAAAAACAATTCTAATCCTAAAAAACTGAAAGGATATAACTTCATAATTGCAACAGGTTCTTCCACAAAAATACCAAAAATAGAAGGTCTGAATGAAACCGGGTATATAACAAGCAATACAGTTTGGGATCTTAACAGTCTTCCCAGAACTCTGACAATACTGGGTGGAGGTTTTATAGGACTTGAAATAGGACAGTCGCTGGAGAGGCTTGGTACCAAAGTTACCATCATAAAAGAACATAATACAGTTGCACCAGGAATTGAGGAAGAGATAGGAAAGACACTCATGGAAATACTCACATCGGAGGGCATTGACTTCAGGAACGGAAAGAAGATTCTGAGAGTCTATTCCCGCAATGGAAAAAAAGTAGTTGAAATGCAATCCAATTTGGGAAAAGAAGAGGTAGAGGCGGATGAAATACTCGTTTCATCTGGAAGAATGCCCAATGTGGCAGATCTTGATCTTGAAAAGGCTGGGGTTAAGTACTCTGAAAATGGTATATCTGTGGATGAAACAATGAAAACATCAAACCCACTTATCTATGCGGCAGGAGATGTTGTCGATCAGAAATACAGGCTCGAGACTCTTGCAGCCAGTGAAGGTTCAATAGCTGCTTCAAACATATACGAAAGCAATGAAAAGAGAATAAACCTGCAACTGGTTCCATGGGCTGTTTTCACAGAACCCCAGTTCGCATCTGTGGGATTAACGGAATCCCAGTACAATGCAACGGGAAGAAAGAGCACCACGAGAGTTGTTCCGCTCGAACTTGTACCAAAGGCAAGAATACTGAAGGAATACCATGGCTCTTTCAAGATAGTTGTTGATTCTGAAACTGAAAAGATTGTTGGCGTGCACGCACTTTCGCCTTATGCCGCTGAATTCATAATTGAAGGTGTTTATGCCATAAAATATGGTCTTACATTCAGGGACCTTATTGAGAACAGCCACATATTTCCAACAGTAGCTGAAGGAATAAAACTTACATCCCAGTCATTCACCAGGGATCTGTCCAGGATGAGCTGCTGCATGGAGTGAAAATAATTATCTTGAAGAGGTTTCTTGTCCGGTACAGTCATGAGATCAGTTTCATTTCATGAATCATTGACATGTATGTTTCAGACTCTTTGGACGTTCTAACATGTATCTCAAACGGATGCTCGAAACCTTTTTCAGTTAATGAAAATAACATCTCTCCATATGGTACGTCTGTTACTACAAGGATATCGATATCGCTGGCCATGTTGTGCCTTCCAGTAAGGGCAGAACCGAAAAGATAAACCTTTGCATCTTTATCTGTGCTTTTGACGACTTTGACAAGCCTGTTGATCTCCGATTGAAGATTTTCCCATATCTTTCTTTTCCTCACGGTTTCATTTACACGCATGCCTGAGTTCATCCGTTATAACCCCCGTTATTTCATAGAGTTTTTTTACGTCATCTTCGTCAAATGATTTCTGAAAGTATCTCGAAGTTGCATAAGCGTCCTCCAGCATATTCAGCTGGAATGAGTACTGATTCAGAAGAAAATATGCTTTTTCCCCGCAATTTCCTCCAGAAGATTCGAATGCAAGCTTAAGAAGGTCCCTCAAACTGTGAGATCGTGGATAATCACCTGCACTGCTTAACAGTATTGATTTCAACGTTAATTCCAGTGACTGTTGCAAACTGAATGTAGCCAGATCATAGAATTCTTCATCGATTTGCAATTTTGCAGTTATCAGGAATCTGTCTGCTTTCTGTGCAAGGAACTGGACAAAGTCTTCAGATGACATACTGTATGTATTATATTCAAAACATATATAACCGTCACCTTTTCCGAATTTATGATCAAGAAAGCTCCGAACTTCAGAAAGGAGACATATCGCGAAATATTGTTTTCACCGCTGTCGTTATCCTTATTTACATATATCCTCACAAGGAATGGATTTAATTCAACTGGCGTTGACAGTCTTATCCTGAACGCATATACACCGTCTGTATCTGTTATGCCTGCAGAATCCTTTGCCAGTGATTAGCTGCCTATTTCGCGTATAAATGATTCCACGGACAGGCGACTGTTGCTAACAGGCATTGATGCCAGATCTTTGAGAATATGGCCTGTCAGAACGCATGCAATCCTGTCGGTTCGATCGATTGTGCCCTCTTCAACCAGTTTCCTGATTCCGGCCACGGAGGCGGCCGAAGCAGGTTCACAGCCTATGCCAGATCTATCTATCACCCGTTTTGCATCCATTATTTCATCGTCGCTTACCTTTGTTACAATGCCATCAGTATATTTTATAGAGATCAGTGCTTTTTCCCAGTTCACAGGATTGCCAATCCTTATTGCACTTGCTATGGTTTTTGCCTTCACTGGAACCAGATGATTGTCCCTGCCTGACCACAGGTTGTAAAATGGACTGGCCCCCTCGGCCTGGACTGACACTATTCTGGGAACGTGACTGATGATTCCCCAGTTCTTGAGTTCCTTCAACGCTTTTCCTGCCGCAGAAGTATTCCCAAGATTTCCGGCAGGCAGAGATATGAAATCACAGTCTCCTAACTTTTCCACAATCTCAAAAGTTATTGTTTTCTGTCCTTCCAGTCTCCATGGGTTCACAGAATTCATTATGTAGTATTTCTGGTTTTTCTCTGCCAGATTTGATATATAAGACATTGCAGCGTCAAAATCACCTGGAACATCAATGATATTTGCTCCATACGAGATTGCCTGAGCCATCTTTGATTCGGATATATTGCCCGATGGTATGAGAACATAACTTTCCATGTCTGCAATTGCGCTGTATGAGGCAGCAGAAGCTGAAGTATTACCAGTTGACGCGCAGATTGTACTTTTCCGCCCAAGCCGTTTAGCCTCTGAGATTGCAACAGTCATTCCCCTGTCCTTGAAGCTCCCCGTGGGATTTTCCCCCTCCTGTTTCATCCACAGTGACTTTATCCCGGACCACTGTGACACCCTTTCACTTTTGTAAATTTGTGTGTTGCCTTCTCCTCTGGTGACTATCATCTCTTGTGGAATGGATGGGTGGATTAATGGCCTGTACTTCCAGACACCACGTGAATCTGTATCAAGTGAATACTCTTCAGTTCTATGAACAACCTCGAAGAGACCACCGCACTTAGGGCAGACATAATTACTTCTGGATATGTTGAATACTGATCCGCAATGAACGCATTTGAGCGATGATAAATCCTGATGATCCATTAATAACAGTGCGTTATAAGATGCTCGGATAAAAAATGTTACTGGATGTATCAGACGTTTCTAGGTGACAGCTTCTCATGTCCCCCCATAAATTCATCGGATTACTGATATGCAGGGTAAACAGCCAGGAGTTATTGAAACAGGTTCTACATCCGGGAGACTTAGTATTTCACCTGTTTCTGGATGCCTATTTGGGATGCGTTATATATCAATGATTCCTAATATGTCAGGCAGTCACTTATTATTCTTCATTTTGATAAATGATAGGATTAGTATGAAAGAAAAAATGTCTCTTTTGCTGGTATCTGGGACTGCAGATAAACTCATGGCTGGGGCGATTATAGCATCCGGTGCAATAGCCAATGATATGGAAGTCGACATATTTGTAAGCTTCTGGGGTTTAATGGAGTTCAAGAAGGGAGCGAGTAAAAAAGTAAACCTGAGCTATGATGGAATTGAGATCAAAGATGAGGTATTAAAGAAGATGGAACAGAAGAAGATTCCGTCGTGGATGGATATGATCAAACAGGCCAAGGAGGTTGGAGACGTGAAGATATACGCATGTGCCATGTTCGCCGATCTTATGGACTTAAAGAAGGATGATCTGGATCCAGTTGTTGACGAGATAATTGGAGTATCACAGTTTGTGTCCATGGCCAAAGAGGCTAAAATGACATTGTTTATTTAAAGGTGGTAGAAATGAGCGAAGAAATTAAACCTACAAAGATTATAGATGCCAGAGGAAGCTATTGTCCCGGTCCTTTGATGGAACTCATAAAGGCTTATAAGCAGGCGAAAATCGGGGACATTATTTCCGTCTATTCAGGGGATAGCGGAACAAAAATTGATGCTCCTGCATGGGTTAAGAAAAGTGGAAATGAACTGTTGGGGGTATTCGACAGGGATGGCTATTTTGAGATTGTGGTTAAGAAAACCAGGTAAGTAAGTTGCATGTCTAACATTAAAAGAGCGCTTATACTTGGAGATGGAGCTGCTGGTACCATAATATCAAACAAACTCCGTCTTCTGACAGATAAAAAAGATCTTGAGATAGTGGTCATAGGTAACTCCCCGAGTCATTACTTTAAGCCGGATGGGGTCCAGATACCTTTTGGACTGAAACAATACAGAAAAAGTGTCAAACCCACTGAATTTCTGTTCAATTCGGGAGTTAATTACGTAAGAGATGAAGCCACAGGCATAGACGTACAGAAGAGAGTGGTCACACTTAAATCTGGAAAGTCCTACAATTACGATTATCTCATTATAGCTACTGGCGATAGATTCACTCCGGAAGATGTTCCTGGGTATGAAGGTGAGGCGAAACATTTCTACAGTCTTAAAAATGCCCTTGAGTTAAAGACTGAACTTGAACATTTCAATGGGGGAGACATTGTTGTAGGGCAGGCAAGCATCCCCATACAGTGTCCGCCTGCACCCTACGAGTTCACATTTTTATTGGATCAGTATCTTAAAAATCGTGGAATAAGACAGAAGACAAACATACATTACATATATCCTCTAAATCGTGTATTCACAATACAGAATGTTTCCACATATATTGAGAAACTGTTTGAAGAGAGAGACATAATAGTCCACACCATGTTCAATGTTGATTCTATAGACAACAAAAGCAAAAAAGTACAGTCCCTAGAAGGAGAATCTGTGAACTACGATCTTTTGGTGCTGGTACCACCGCACAGGGGACAGAAATTCATAACAAATTCCGGACTGGCGAATGAATCCGGTTATGTCGACATCGATAAACACCACCTGAATTATGGAACATACGATGATGTATTTGTCATAGGGGATGCAACTAACCTTCCCATATCAAAAGCAGGTGCTACTGCTCATTTTCAATCAGAATACCTTTCCCATAGCATAGCACACGATGTGGGAGGAAGCGTCTATGAGAATGAATACAAAGGAGATGTTGCATGTACCACGATTACTGGAGGAGAAAAGGCAATTACTCTCTACTTCAACTATGAAAAACCACCAAGAACAAGTTTTCAGAGCAAAACTGACTTCCTTCTGAAATGGACATCCTCTGATACTTATTTCTCCGGGATGTTGAGAGGCATAATGTAAGGTGATATGATGGAAAATGATATGGATAAACTGGAACCGGTGCTCAGGGAATTATTGGATGATAGAGATTTCCTGGAATCACTTGTTAACATAATAAGACACATGAAGGGAGCAGGGATAGTGGATCTTGTAAACAACATCTCAACGGACTACCTTCCAACCGATATAGAGTTTCTTGGGAAGTTTTTTTCGTCCAAGGAATTTGTCTATGGAAGCCTTAAAACAGCAATTTCTCTGGTAAGCGTTCTTTATGCGTTTTCTGATGAGAAAACATCCGACCTCTTTAAAGCGATCATGTACAACCTGCCTTCAGCTACGGAAGAGATAATAACGAGTTCAAAACAAACTGGAAGGATGTCGGTTCGAAAACTGCTATCCAGGATGAAGGACCCGGAGATCGGCGCTGGAATGGAAATTGCGTTCACTTTGTTGAAGTTCATTGGCAGCGTATCAAAAAAGGTTGAAGAAAAGTAGTTTTTCCACTACTCTTCAGAGACCTATCTATTATTATCCAATTTAAGTTTAGATTTTTTGATAGTGTACATGAATTGCTGTAATTTCGAAGAAAATCCCTGAGAGAAATGGGAAGACCTCAACATAACAGTATGAGAAGGTGACCATGAACTATTATCAATAAACTGCATCACAGTTCAGGTGGGTGCAGTGAAATACAACCAGATCCCTGGACCAGGAGAGATCGGATCAAAACTCATCAGTGCACTTTCAGTAACACTACCAGAGGCCATACCATGCAGTGACGTACACATATCCACGAGGAAAGAACTAGAACTTAAACAAAAAAAGTATGAAAACACGCTCTTTACAAAAGATTCTTTGCTTTAATTTTCATGGAACTTCCGTTTCAATATAGGTTTTAACGTAAATTTAGGTTTAGTGGTACCTTCACCTTCTTTTGGGTCTCTGATACTCAGCATCCCCTTCTGCTTTATCCGCATGGACGACATATCCTCGTTTCCTGACTGCGCTTATAATGCGCTCCCTGGAGATACCATGCTTTATTATTGCTGCATTTTCAGTGATCCTCTTCCCAAAATACTTTGAAAGTTCTTTGTTATTTGCTAGATCATTTATGATAGAGCTATCCTTTGCAAATAGGATATACTGGCTGGAGAGCAAAGAGACTTCATTCTCCTTTTCCCCGACATCGGTTATAAGGGTCACTATGTTTTGAGGCAGGGGTGTTCCACAGAGTTTTTCCAGTCTGGGCATAATGTCAGCACTGTTTCCGAAGGTGTTTAGGTATCTTACCAGTGACGCTTTGGTTATCCTTGTGACTATTACCTGATCTATCGATATCAATTCAGATAGTTCAGCAATGTACATTATGTCATCAATGGGAAGATGCGAATCGATCAACATTTCATAGTTTGGAAGCAGGGAAACCTTACCGCCAGTTTTCCTTCCGGCTGCTTGAAGAATGGGTTTAGTATTCTCCGGGCTGACATCTGAATTTTCGCTTCCCTGGATACACGTGTCCAGAGTTATCTCCTCTGATGACGTATTGATCTTTCCTGCAATATAGAGGGCCTGGAGATGCTCTAATATTGCTGTTTTGTAGACAGAATAGAAATAGTCTCGCGGAGACTTCAGTATCTCCCTCCTATAGTCGATGCTCGAATGATGCCATGATTCCCTGCTTATCTCGAAAACCAGTTTCCTGCACTCCTCAAAAACCGTGGTATTTTGAAGGACCAGATCGATTATTTCTGATACTTTGTACCTTTGTTTTTTTTCTAATAGGCCGATAATAATAGAATGGAATCTGCTAAACGTGATTCGTAATTTTGTGCTGTACCCAGTATCTTCCTCGATCTCGTGCGCATTTTGAAGTGCGTTCAAAAATTTTGTTTTTGAACTTTCGCTCCAATCCAGAATAGTTTTCCCGCTTTCGGTTAAGCCATAACGTGTTCTCGGTCCTTCTACCCAGAGCATGATGTGAGCTACAGTAAGGACGATCTCTATCGTTTGCCTTGAAATATGTGTCACTTGTGCTATCTTGGTTGCATCATGTTTCTTTCCTCCTCTCTCGAGGAATTCAGTGGCTAAAAGTATCGATACTACTTTCTCGTATGGTTGCTGGAACCCCTGGAGAGGTGCTTTGCCATCCTTGCTTGTAAGCTTCACTTCCAGGCCTAGATTTTCTCTGATCTTCCTGATGAATTCCGGTGATAGTATGACTGTACCTGTGGAGGTGCCGCGCTTATTGCACACAAGACATGTAATACCCTTTTCTATCAACGATACCTGGTCGGTCTGCCCGCCGTTCTTCAGCCGATCTAGGAAAGTTAAGGCAGGGATCCCGGCGTACCTGTCTTGAGAATCTATCAAGTTGATATATGAAAGAACGCCAAATTTGTTGTAAAGTTTACTTAACAAACTGCGTTCAGAATTTGAGAGCGATGAAAGCATGGCTTCAAAATTATTAGCTATTGTTGCATAGAGACCCGAGATGCCTTGCAAATCTTTTGTGGCGTTCCTGTATCCAATGGTACTCGCAATAGAATCGAGCAAGTTCTGATCATAGTTATTAAGGCAAGAAGGAAGATCGTCGGGTTCGTGATCATAAGGATAAGTTGCATTTCTTTGACTGACAAGTATGGTATATTCTGCTGGTATGGCATAAAATACGGGTGATTCGGGTGAAGGAATAGCAAATAACAGGTTCTTGCTCAAATATTTATGGACATTTTCCCTGAAGTCTGAAATATCTAACATAATTGCCGCTTCTACGGTGCCTCCGAGAAATGTTACAAACCTGAATATTGACCGATCTACGGAATAAGTATCGAAGACACTCGTGAAAAAGTAATCAGGTTGGGTGATCTTGTTGAAGATCCGTTGCAAGCGATATTCAGTAATCACATTATCAATGTTCTTCTTATTCCATGGAGGCTTCAAAACTGTTTTCTCTATATCGAGAAAATAAACGTCGTTGAGAGCGCCTAGAATTTCTGTGAGTGTATAAAACTTTCCGGCTTTGAACGTTACTTTGTCCATTTAGTCTCTTCCCGATCTTTTGACAATGTGTGTCATGCAAGAATTTTGTTTGGCTGTAGTTTGATCACCCCACCATCTATTAATCTTTGCACCGATTCTTATTCTAACCTCTGGACGTTTTTATAATGGATTGGATCGTTCCAACATTTCCGTTATATAGATCATGTTATGCAGCAAGTTCAATTAAAAACCTGTCTGCTTTCTGTGCAAGGAACTGGACAAAGTCTTCAGATGACATTTTGGATACACCATATTCAAAATATATATAACCATAATCTTTTATACTATGGCAGTCGTCAGTGGATTGATACACATTAACATGCCTAATTTTTTGGTTTCTGTAGATTAAGTGTTTCTCTGCTTTTATACAACTCAATAGTCTAATAAGGTAACTCCTCATAAAACATTAATTACTACATACATAATGGATTCGTTAGAATCCGGTATTTTCAATAAGAAATGATGTGAAAAATAATTATCTGATAATAAGCATATAATTCCCATATAGTTCATAACAATATTTTTATACTATAGTTAGTTGGATGTTTATGTTGGATGTGAGTGTTGTCGAGTACAATATGTTCCAATATGTGCAAGGATTTTCTTCGAACAGAGAAAACAGGGTGTTAAGGAAACACCACAGAGAGAGTTATAAGAAAGCGACCAAAGCTATTTTTTTGGCAGCATTGGTCTGCACTGTGGCTGGAGTTAGTTACGTGGCAATTGCAGGAGTGCCTGTTCTTCAGGACCTGGGTCATATGCTACCAGGTTCTTTAAGTGCAATGGGTTCTTCGAACGGGGTCTTCCTTTGGTATTATTTTTCCCATGGATTCACATTCCCCAATTTTGGAGCCTGGTTTGATTGGTTGACTGTAAGCCTTGGACTTTCCTACCCTATAGCAAAGATCATTGCCAGTGCTCTGGTAGCTGCTGGTTGGATAGATGAAGCAACCGCTGCTGGCATCCTTACCGCCACTGGATACGTTGGTATTGTCGCAGCTGCAGCAATAGCCGCGTTCTAGGTAGACAAAACTCTTATGGACAATTTTAAAAAACACTTGGTAATTGGCTCTCTGTATCCAATACCACTCATTTTATTTTTGCCAATCCTTTATATTTTTCATTTTAATAACATATTCTGGGGAATAATGCTGGCTTTCTCCGAACTCGTATCTGTGTTTTTTGTTTTTATGACTTACATTATAGACAAAAATGAAAAGCAGCTTAATTCTGCGTTTTTACATTACTTAAAGTCAAATAGCTTTGGCCCTTTATTTGTCCTTTGCCTCTTCCTTAGTGAGTACATGCTCTACTATCTCTTCTTTCACATATCCTTTATGAATATTATTATCATGAACTTGTTTCTAATCTCACTATTGTCATTGTTATTACTTAACCCGCTATCCAATAGAAAATATGACAAAATACCTTCTACTGAAAATGACCCAAAGATTGTAACGGCTGATCTGCTTGATGTGTTCCACAATTTCGGAATCGCTCCCCATCTGAAAATCATACGCACTGATAACCTTAAGGTTGCGAATGCTTATCAATCTAAAAAACATTATATATATGTTACAAGCTATCTGGCATCTAAGCTGACACATGAAGAACTGAAGGGAGTTGTTGCGCATGAAATAGCTCACTCAGTGATGAGAGACAACCTGAAACTATTGTTCTTTAACTGGCTGGTACTATCATTTGGTATCAATGGTTTGTTGTTGCCGTTTGTACTCAAGAGATACTATTTTATGGTGGTGGCATCCTTCATTCTCTTGTGGTTATTCTCCATGGTTTTGATCCCTATGGTTCAGAGAAGGTTCGAGATAAGGGCTGATTTGCTTGCGTGTAAGGTTGTAGGAAAAGAAGCTGTTATTTCAGCTTTGTGCAAAATAGACTCCTTCAACTTGATCCCTAATAAGTTCAGTTCTCTTTGGAACATGAATCATCCCTCCACATACATTCGAAAGAAAAAGATTGTTGAATGGAATGATGGATCTGAATAGGAAAAAATCACCAGAAGTAAAGATAGCCACTTTTCATCAAAGAATTCTTGCATATATTATTGATATTTCTGTTCTGATCTGCATATCGTCCTTTATTCTATTCCCGTTACATAAATCATTTGGTCTTTTCGATATACTGGAGACCTACTCATATGGTTTGAGTGGCATCAGTGCATCATACATAACAAATCTGCTGATTTCTGTGATTATTTTTATAGCAATCTCTTACGTATATTTCTTCTTTGAGATTTACGGAAATTTATCTGTGGGGAATAAGCTTTCACGCATAAGGACAGTATTATTAAAGACTGATAAAAATAGTTACCTGATTCCCGTTCTGATAAGGTCTGCAGTGAAAGCGTTTCCCATCTCAAATCTTGCAGATTCACTATGGTTACTTAGAAAGAAATCTAAACCGCAA
>JAKBSB010000020.1 GCA_021845155.1 Thermoplasmata archaeon | reverse complement strand
CGATCTAGTATATCGCTGTCTTGAAATGTTCCTTGTTACGGAACCCGTAAGCCATCTTTTGAATCGTTGCTATCTTTGAGTTCATACCTTCTGCTACTGCATTGGTTATTCTATGTGTGAAATATGCCATTACACCGGAAAGATGATCCCTGATCATTTTGGCCTTCTTTATTACTGGATCAAGTCTTGAGTGAGTGGCCCAGAAATACCATCTCTTCCAGAACTCCCTTGCCTCTTCCACTGTAGTGCAGTTCCAGAGATTTCTCAGATTCTCCTTTATGGAATATGCCCTGGCAGTTTTAAGATCGGAATTCTTCAATTCATTGAATATCTTCCTGTATTTTCTGGGAAGATTCTTCTCGGTGTAGAGCCAGATATATTTAGTTCCGGAAAGAGTGCCATCTCCACTCTTTCTCAATATGGTGTTCTCATGCTTCCTCACATCGTCAAGTGCCTGGTTCATGTGTTTGCTTATGTGAAAGCGATCGAACACAATCTTTGAATCAGCATCTTTCACATACCTTTTCGTCGACAGGATATATGGTTTCCACATATCCATGCTTACAGATCTTATCTTCTTTCTATTCTTCCTGTCAAGTGTTCTGTAATATCTGTTGATGGATGATTTCTTCCTGCCAAATGATACATATTCCACTCCGGGTCTTATGAGATTGTATATGATTGTGACATAATCATGGTGTTTACCGTATGATTTCTCATCTATGCCTATGATCTCAGGACTGGATGTCTTTCTTGCAAGTCCTCTCCTGACAGCCTTATCCATGATGTGCCATGCCTCGTCCCATGTTATGCTGAGTATTTTAGAGGCGTTCGTTACATCTGTTGCCTTGAGAACATCTATTGCATGTGTTTCAAACCTTGTGGTGAACCTGGAACTCTTTTCAGACCATGGTATATTGGCCAGCACAATACCATGTTTCTGACATCTTATTCTGGGAGGTTTTGCATGTAAGTAAGTCTCGAAGTTAACACTGTCCTTGTCCCTCCAGATCCTTTCCCTCTGATGATCATAGACTATGGATTCCATGCCGCATTCAGGGCATGGGAATTTGATCCCTTTTGGGTGATCTACAAATATGTCCAGGGTATGTTTATCCCTGTCTAAGACGACTTTCCAAACAGTCCATGGAGGCTTCAGATCAAGAAGATTCTCACAGAATTCTCTCTCATCCATATAATTATATGTGATAACTATGAATAAATATATCCATTAAAAAGTCTGGAGAACCGACTTTTTCTAAAAACCCCTCTTCTTTCTCCCATGAGATCCGAATCAATTTTGAGGTTCATGCTCTTGAGAATTAGTGATACAGCGGATAAATACACAATTGGTTGTCCATAGTCTTATATATAAGATCATGATTCTAAACAATGGACATAGTAAATTACGGCCTGCACGAGAAATATGATCAGCTGAAGAAGTTCGGTGACAAACTTTCTGACATGAAGAACATGATAGGCTGGAATCAATTCAGACCTATACTTGATGATCTCTACAGGAACGATACTCAGGCAGGTGGGAGACCCAACTTTGATCCTGTGTTCATGGTAAAGATCATGTTCCTTCAGTCCCTATATGGCCTGGTTGATGAAGCCATGGAGAGGGAGATCTATGATCGGATCTCCTTCATCAACTTCCTGGATTATCCAGAATCGACCCCCGATTCAAGAACAATCTGGCTCTTCAGGGAGAGATTGTCCTCAACCGGGAAGGACAAGATGATCTGGAAGGAGATATGGCGACAGTTTGAGGAGAAGGGCATAACGGTGAAATCTGGTACAATACAGGATGCAACATTCATTGAATCAGATCCGGGAAAACATGGAAAGAAGAAACCGCCTGTTCCCGTTGATCCGGAACCACCTGAAATGACAGAAAAGAACAGGGGAGATTCTGAAGAGAAAACTCTGGACACAGGTAAAAAGAAGAGAATGACAAAAGTAGAGAAGAGGGAAGCAAGGATAAAAGCAGCAGAAAAGAAGAGACTCAGAAGGGAAGAGAGAAGATCGGCAAAAACAAGAAGATCAAAGGATGGAACATGGACAAAGAAAAATAATTCATCACACTTCGGCAACAAGCTTCATACAGTACAGGGAACAGATATTCCTCTAATAAGGGAATTTGTTGTGACAACTGCATCCCTTCACGATTCACAGGTTGATCTCAGCATGCCCGGAATTCCGTGCTACAGGGATAAAGGATATGCAGGCGCACCATGCCGTGGGATCAATGCAACCATGGACAAGGCATCAAGAAACCATCCACTTACCATTGATCAGATAAGGAGAAATCTCAGGATCACGAGAAAACGATCTCCGGGAGAGAGACCCTATTCAGTAACAAAAGGCATCATGCATGGAGAACATACATTCGTTACAATGATAAGAAGGGTCCGGGTAAAGGAAACTTTTGCATGTATTGGATACAACCTTCTTACACTACTTACCCTTAAAAAACAAGGCAAGATAGCGTAAGCTATGGAAAAATAATGGAAAAATGAAGAAGAATAAGACGAATAAAGGGTTAAATCAGGATTTTTAGTACATTTTATTCAACATAATCCACATTATTTTCTATTTTCATCACAGTTGAGGAAGTTTTAGCAGGATATTAGGAAAAGTCTTTAATATGTTTATTTACCTCTTGGAGCCATGTCTGGCAGAGGGAAACTTACCTTATTGGCTATAATTCTAAGCGCATTCATGATAGGTTCTTTTTTCACAATGGGTATCTCCGGATCACATGATAATTCTGCTTTTCCGGAAAGCACACCCCACAACACCCTGAATCCTCTTTCCACACGGAATATTTCCAGCAATCTGAGCTATATAAATCCAGGGATCAACAGTTCCTCAACCAGTGGGAGCAATGGAACAACATGGGAATCCATGAGAAATAAGGTCCTCTCCCGGTTGGATTCTCTGAATATTCCATCGGTTGCAAAACTACCTCCCAACTACAACATGAAACCAAATTCCCATAATGGCGTTATATATCTTCCTTCTTACACCAGCGCTCCTGCCCCAATGGGAATTGCCAGCTATGGCATTTCAAACAGCACCGGGCATCCTCAGCCTCAGGGTTACAGCACCCATAGTTTTCAGGCAAACGTATCCATGAACTCTGCAAATGAGATATACATGGACGGTGATGCGGTTCACACATTTTCCATCCAGTTCAATGCGGTGCTTAATAACGTCACCCTTTTTGGTAATACTGAATACCAGTACTGGACACAGAATGTGGTTGACTATTCCACATCAACCCATAAGCTGACCTTTCTAGACAACATCTGGAATTTTTCCAGTCCAACTGCAGTAATTCAGGGTAATGAGTTTCATTCGGGAAACGGTACTGCTGTTCCGGGAGTTTACTATTATGACATTGGACCAACCTTTACCGTGAATTTCCCCTTTAGCCTTCACCTTTACCTTAATACAACCAACATTGCCGGATACAACACAGTATTCTTCAACTACACAATCATAAACTCAACTGCCAGCGGAGCACAAAAAATCAATAGCGGATCCTTTGACCGGGTGGAATTCAATTCAACGGGGGGAAACCCTGCCGTTAAGGCACCAGAGGCAAACTACACCGTCAGTGGAACACAGCTTACTGGAACAGGGTTCATACCCATGGATGCGGAACTTATAATTGGTGGAGCAGGTGGAGGATCAATAGCAGAGTTCAGGAACATAAACGCTACGATGACCATGAAATATATTCCTCTAGGTCGAAACGCATACAGGAATATTCCATCTGCCTACGATGTGGGTTCGGAAACCGGTGAGACCGCAGTGGGAATAAGTGAGTACTATTCAGGGAGCGTGGCCTACCTTAACACGGGACCATCATTTGTGCAGGGATTGTGGAATATTTCCAGCAATTCGGGACACGGGACAATATCGGGTGTGTTGAAACCATCCAATGGTTTTGTTTTTATAAATGAAGGCAGGAGCTTTAATAACGGGACTGCACAGTGGTCTCCGGTCAGTTTGAACGGGAGCTTTGATTTTCAGGTTTCACCCGGTAACTATTCAATGGAAGCTTTGATGAGCTACCACAACCCATTTTACAATAGTAGCATAGCGCTGAATTCAGGTAATCATGCAAATACTGGTGTAATAAGTCTTTCCCCAAACATTGGCCGGGGACTCTACACCCCACTCTATGCATCTGACAATTCTCAATTAAGAAATCTGAGTGTTAAGGGAAATGGAACTTCAGGTAATCCCTTCATAGTTGCAGGTCCGTCATACAATGGGAGCCTTCAGGCTACTGTGACGCAACAGATGAGTCCTCTGTTTTCCCAGGTTGACGATTACATCTATCCTGTTTTCAGCGGAATATTGGTTCATAATACAACAGACAACTCGGTATTCGAAGGGTTCTCTGGAAAAACAGGATCTCCTGCATTTCAGGTGAATTATAACAGAACATTTCTAAAGGGGCTTATTGAATCATTTGGGGAGGTTGCCACAAACTTCCTTCAGATGACATTCTATAATTCTTCAAATATTACCATAACCAACAATACCCTTTCAGGATGGTTCTCATCATTGGCTTACACCGACTATACCACGTACAATATACCGCCAGTGGCAAACCTGATGCTCTGGAACACTACAAGAAGCCTCATTGAGAGAAATAACATATTGAGTCAGGGATCTGGAATCCTCATTTACAATAACAATGCCACAAATTCTGGAAACTACATATGGAATAACACTTTCAATGATTACAGCCTCATATCACCAGGATCACTGTTTGGATATGCACCAATAGGAATCATTCTGGCAAGTTCTGGAAACACACTATACAATAACATATTTGACACAACTATCCCCATTGTAAGCCTTGAGGGTACAGGTGGAAACCTCTACACAGGGCAGAATGTAACCTATCATAACAAATTCAATATATCCAGGGAAAACGCCGGAAAATACAGTATTGTGAATGGATATAACCTTACCGGAAGTGCCATAAATTCTTCCTACCAGGGTGGAAACTATTACTATAACTATTTTGGAAGCGGATCCCAGCCCTACAACGGATCCGGAGTGGGACTGGCATTCAATGGACAGAACATTTTCAACGGTAGCATCAATTATGCTTATGACAGCGTTCCTCTCACCCTGTATGGCTACAGTGTAACTGTAAATGACACCGGATTACCATCAGTGGTTAAGGGGTACTTTGACATTAACAATGCCATATATCCCACTGACACCGCCGGGAAAGTTGTATATCTCCCCAACGGAACATACAACCTAATTGGAATTGGGCTTATTTCAAAGAAGGTTGAATTCTTACCTGTTCTCTACGAGGGAAGCCTTGAAAATCCAACCGGCAATTTTGTTGTCCACGGGCCAATGATAAACATGACAGTTGCATACAGTAAACTTTACAACGTAACCGTGGCTGAATCGGGACTCCCTGCCGGAACCCTGTGGGGATTCTCCATGCCACAGATTGGCCAGGGATTTGTCTCCACGGAGGGCAACGTGTCCTTTTACATTGCACCTGGCACATACGAAATACTTCCACAGGATGCCTATGGGTATTATGCAACAAATGTTCCACAGTTCTCGGTCACCATACCCGATGAGATAATCACCATAAATTATTCATACAGCAACGCCCTGGTCAGTACATACACCGTAACATTCACTGAATCTGGCCTTCCCCATGGACAGAGATGGACTGTTGACTTTAATGGGACAGATTACTCATCCACCACAAACACTATCCAGATCAGCAATGTATCGAACGGAGATTACAGCTACAGCGTGGGTGGAATTTCGGGTTACAATCAGGTACCTGGAGGTATTGTATCAGTAAACTTTTCCAGAAATGCTGTTAACGTTGTTTTTCAGTCAACATCAGCAATACCGACAATAGGATATATCTACATTGTGGTTGGCACAGCAGCGGGACTGATTGCCGGGGCCATTGTTGGCGTATTCGTCCTCAAAAGGAGATGATCATCCGTTCTGGGTTTTATCTCCAGTTACCTCATTCTATATGTTTACGGTCTCATCGGGTAAACCACCACATTGACATGTTTCCCGCTTTTTATCATCCGGGAATATTGTTCAGAATTATACATATTACTAATTCATCATTTATAAATGGACGTGGTGGATTAATATAATCATGACAGGCATAACTGGTGTTTACATCTCAACGTCCCTGATATCCCTCATAATTGACTGGATTATCATATCTCTTGCACTGTACGTGTCGGCTAAAATAATAGTTGGAAAGAGTGTTTCTGGTGGAGAGGCCGTTATAGCTGCCCTTTTTGCCGCAATAATAATATTCATAGTTGGGATTTTAACGGCATTTTTCTCATCAATTCTGGATGGATTTGCACTTATAGTCGGACTGATCATTGATATAATACTGTTAAGCGCACTGTTTGCTTCCATGTTCAGGACCCGTATATCAATAGGTTTTGTAATTGGCCTGCTTGCACTTGTGATTGGCTACATAATAACCTTTGTGGTGGCTGCTCTTGGGTTCGGCCACTTCCTCTGAAGTTTGATCGAGTTCACTGGATCAATATGGTCTCGAAGTGAATAGCATTCATGGATGAAAATCTACCTTTTTCGGTAATAAGGAAAGTAACGCGTATTGCTGTTAAGGAGACTCATAAAAAAAGTAATCTCATTTCATCATGCAAAGGATGTCTCTCAGTTCAGGAGTTGCAGGCGGAATCTTTTGTTGTTGGATTCCACCGTTTCAAAGGTACCCTGTCATTCACGCTGATCCAGCAACTTCGCATAAACGGGGAAGCTTGAATCATATGTTTTCCAGTTTTTTTACTTCTTTCTGGTATAGAACAGAATCATTCACAGATAGGGTACATAAATTTTCAACTTCATACCTTCCCTGCGAAAGGGAAATTTCTGCTCGCAAAGGTTAAATAGTGTTTTTCCAATCTATATTTGGTGTAGTTATGGAAGTACCACAGAGTGAAGATTTCTACAAAAAGACATATAATTTTGTTAAGGCGCACGGTGCAACAAAAAATGATTTCATTGACCGGTTTTCAAGGGGTGAAATAAGTGAGGATGAGTTCAGGCGTTTTAGTATTGAGTTTTACCATTTTACAAGGGAATGGCCTGCAATTCTATCAACACTTCTTGTTAACACTCCGGATGAAAATGACGCAGCAAACCTGACGACGATTCTTGTTTCAGAGCTTGGTGATACAGATCCAAGGAAGAGGCATGAACTTCTGTACAGGAAATACTTGAGAAGCCTTGGTCTTGAACCTGGTGATCTCGTGAAAAGAAGACAACTCGAAACGACAAAAGCATGGCTTGATGGTATGAGGAACTATTTTTCGGCCGATTATTACGAGGCACTTGGTGCGGAGTTCGGGCTTGAGAATATGGCCATACCCATGTGGGACAAAATACTTGCTGGATTCAAGGTATGGACTGAGAAGCATCCCGAATACAAGAACATGGATATAAGATACTTCACTTTCCACAGGGAACTGGAAGAACACCACGAAGAAGCAATGGAAGATGTACTGGGACAGCACAAAGACGACGCTGAGGCAAGGGAAAAATTCATGAAAGGAGCACAGGGAATTCTTGACCTTGAACAGAAGTTCTGGTTAGGTCTTTCCGATTCAACTAATTAATTACTTTCTTTTTTGTGAACTACAAACCATTTATTTTCTCTTTTGCACTGTATGCTGGAGATGCAGCAAGATCATACACGTTATATTATTGCAAGGCATGGCGAGACCGTCCTTAACCGGGAACACCGCTGGCAGGGTATGGGAGACAGTCCGCTTACCGAAGATGGTGCAAAACAGGCTGAATATCTGGGCATGTCTCTCAGAAATTACAACATATCCAGAATTATTACAAGTAAATTACCAAGAGCAATTGAAACAGGAAGAATTGTAGCCCATATTAATGGAATCAGAAACATCAGTTCATCTGAGTACCTGAATGAGAGAAATTTAGGTATCCTTGAGGGGCTCAATTCCGATGAAATCATGAAAAAGTATGCAATTGATTTCAAAACCATCACCTCAAGGGATATAGATATACTTGAGAGAGTAGAAGCATGGAAACCGTTTGTAAAGAGGATTTTCTCATATCTTGAGGAAATTAAAAGAGAAGGATATAAAGGAACAACTCTCCTTCTGACACATGGAGGAGTTTTGAGGGCCATCTTCAATACACTCACAAACACGTACGACCAGAGAGTTATTTTTTATAACTGTTCTTATATGATTCTGCACACAGAGGATGAAAACTGTACCATAGAGAGTATCAACACGTTGGATTATATGAGATCCAGATAGGGATTATGTTCAAGCACAAGAATTGTGAACATTCCCCCATCCGATGCTGATCCGAATTGAAAAATTTTTAGAGAGGAATGATATCTGCTTCATGTTTTGAAAGAGAAAGTCAGAGAAATTTTTCAATCCTCAGCTGGCAACCAAAGACTCACCATTGAAAATAGCCACCTGGCAATCTTCCTGAGCCTTGTTGCAGGGTCTTCCTTCATTGAGATTGCATACTTTTCATGGGTAAAATTTGGATATCTTGATCCACTTGCAATAGTCTTTGAAACTTCATTGCTTTTTGCAGGTTTTATTGTGATCACTGTTGGACTGTCCAGAAAACTTGAAAAATGGTTGAAATTCTTGTGGTTTACTGCCATAGCCACCCTATCCCTTCAGGTAATACTTTACCCATATCCCCCTGGGTTAAGAGTATACACCATATTGTTTCTGGCCGGTCTGTTCATAACAGGGCTCACGTACGTTGTTCTGGAAATAAGAAGAGGGATTTTGCAGAAAATTTTGTGTTTCTATTCCCTTGAGATAATTATTTTCCTGATCATATTTACAATCTTTGTGGGTTTTTACTATACGAGGTATTTTCCCAGCGACGAAAGTGCAATAGACACCTATGCCGCAAGTCTTTTCCTCAAGGGAATAAACCCGTATAATCCATCAAATATGGTTAATACTCTTTCAATAATGCATTTCCCATACTATCTGGGAACACCTCTTCTTTCTGGGGGCTATGTACAGACCCTTGGATACCCGGTCCTATCCTTTTTTGCTTATCTTCCTACGGCGGTTTTTTCCATTAAACCAAGTTTCTTTCAGGAATCACTGACGGCAATCCCTGTACTCATACTTCTGGCAGAATACATAAGAAAGGGATACCTTAACATGGTGCCTGCTCTCTTTCTTGGCATTTTCTCCTCCACAATGATTCTTACGGAAGGACTGAACGGAGGCAATGGTTTTCTCTGGTCTTCACTTGTTATGCTTTCCTACATATATCTCAGTAAGCCCGTGGGTTCAGGCATTCTCTTCGGTATTGCACTCTCTGTTAAACAGATACCCATATTTGTCCTGCCATTCTTTATTATCCTTGTGCTGAAGGAGCGAAAAAAATCGGATGCTGGTAGATGGTTCATTGCTGTAATTTTAGCCTTTTTCATAATAAATGGATATTTTATCTTACTTAACCCGGTTTATTATGTGAAATCCATACTTAACCCTGAGTTACTTCCACTTTTAGGTTATGGAATGGGTATTTCCCAGATCTCATTCCTGGGATATGTCGAAATACCTGAAGTTGTTTTTACAGTTATCATGATTTGCTCCATGTTCATTCTTATAATTGTGTACACACTTTATTTTGACCTCTTGAAATATGCTTTATTTGTGTTTCCCATGGTAATAATGGCCTTTAACTACAGAGTGGCAATTGAATATTTTCTTTACTGGGTTATACTCTGTTTTTCTACAATTCCTTTTCTGGCAAAGGAGAGAATGGACCGGAAGCACGTGGATATTCCTGAAATTCCCATGAATACGGATAACAGGATCCATTCATCGAAACGTCCAGATGGAAAAAAAGTTGCTGTAGTGGCCGTAGTTCTGCTCTGCGTGATTCCTGTTTGCACCGCGTTTTACCACAGCAACACAAATTCCAGGATAATTATAGAATCATCAGTTCCCCAGCCCATATATAATAACAGAACTTACGCAGATTCGATGAACATTACTGTCTATTTTTCATCTGCTGCAACAAAACCAATGGATATTTTTTTCAGGATAGTTGAGCCTGGTGTTATTTCCAATGGCAACGGCCTTATATGGAATATAAGTGGCAATAGCAGTGAAATAAAGCCAGATACTAACAGCACATTTATGTTACATACAGATATTCCCGCAGAATATCTGAATCTAAGTGAATCGTACAGAGTTGTGGTGTACTGTTCTGGCATGGTTTCTGCCAGGACTTTCAGTACCGCCCAGATAGAGGAAAACTATTGAGACAGTAGAAACTCCACCACTTCTGATGACACAGTACTAAATTGTGGTGGATTCAGGACAAGGGCAGGAATTTCTTTTTCCCACTGTACTTTGAACGTCTTGATTCTTTCAACCGCCTCATTGCGGTCATACATTTTTTTGTACAATCTCATCTTTTCTGAAACCAACAATAGATCGAGTTTCACATTTTTCTTTATCAGGAAATATATGTCATACAGGTCCCTTGCTCTTTTTCTTGTGTTGAGAGCCCGTATTTTTTCGGAAAAAATTTCTCTGAGATCCATTGCCTTGACCATGTATGGATGCAGGTCCCTGTAAATTGGAATTATATTATAATTCACCGCTGGAAGTATAACCTTTTCTCTCAAGCTGACATCAATCCTGATGGTTTGCTCTGAAAGAGGAGAGTGAAAAAGAGGGCCACGGATCCTTATCACATAACTTTGAGATGAAGTCCCAGCGGATTTTGTGTGAAAACTTGGGTAGAAACGGCTAACCTCAGACAAGGCGATCTCAATCTTTTCGTGTCTGAACCAATCAGTGGCAGTGAAATCCAGATCTTCGGAGAACCTATTCAGGCTATGACACTTCTGGAGAGATGTTCCCCCCTTGAAAATCAGTTCATTGCCCGTATTTGCATAAATTCTTGACAAAACTATATGCTGAAGATAATCCTTCTCTTTCTGGTAAGCATTGAAGGATACCGGAGTATCCAGAAGTTCTTCTCTACTCAGCATATCTGACTCTCCATTTAATATCTTTCAATTGACCATTTTCTCCAAAATTAACGTATCTATCAGATCTGAAATTTTTTATTTTTTCGCAATCATAGCCAAACTTTTCAAGTAGATGACCAAGCCTGTTGATTACTGCGCCAGAACGCATTAGTATAGCGTATTCTGAGATCCTGTCAGGGATTATCCCACTATTACCTTCAACCACATCCTCTGCCTCACCTATGAATGTATTGAGGTATAACGAGTCAATAATTGCTTTTTCAAGATCTGCAATCATACCGAGATCAGTGAGACTGAAACCAAACATTCTATCCTTTCGGAATCTGATAAATTTGATTCGGGTTTGGCCTATGAATAAAGTTTTATGTTGAACTGGAGAAATTACCTGAATTTCTGTGGGGATCTGAGTGGTAACACCTAGAAGATTAAAGGCGGAAATAAGGCTTATGTATGAAGGCGCAATAATAGCTGAGGCAATCTTGGATAACTCTGTACCTTCCAGATAATATAATCCTTTACGAACTCGTTTTATCTGTTTCATGGTTGTAAGTCGACTGGATACGTATCTTTCTGGTTTTCCAAAAATCCTCGCAGCATCATGGATATTGAAAACCTCCAGTTTATGGTATTTAAGCTGTTCAAGGAAATCATCCTTTTTCATGGAGCTTCTATACATTCGTATGTAATAAACCATACTATTGTATGTATTTTGTTATACGATTGTTGACCAAATCCATATGATGAAAACACTGGTTATTTACATCAACATCTATAGCCGAAAATAGTTGGAACGATGGAACAGAAAAGCTTCGAACTTATGGATAGTGAATTCTGATTGCCATGATATGTTTATATTTCATTCATGTAATTAAGCTGCATGGTATCTATAGTTTTGGCATCCTTCACAAAGTTTGGAAAGAGAGACGACGATCTCCTGTCAATAGCATCCCAGTCTGCTGATCCAATTGTTGATAAATATAGGGAAGATATTGACTTCTTTATTGTCTCCAACTCATATTCCGGCGAATACAACGGCATTTCCGGCCTGAATAATCTGCTTACAACCCGGTTCTCAATTGACGGGATACCTTCCTTGCGGGTTGACAACACCAGCGGGAGTGGTGGATCTGCTGTTTTAGTTGCCAGTTCCCTCATTGAATCCGGCATTGCAAAAAATGTTTTGGTCACTGGGGCAGAGAAGATGACAGGTGGGAATGGAAAAACATCCACCGCAATAATAGCTTCCCTCCTGCACAGTGAAGAGAAAAGGGCGGGCATCTCACTCCCATCACTTGGCGGCCTGCTTACAAAAATATACATGGAAGAATTCGGGGCAAGCAGAGAAAGCATAGCAATGGTTGCAGTTAAAAACCATGAAAATGGATCAAGAAATCCGTATGCTCAGTTCCAGAAACCTGTAAACCTGGAAGAGGTGATGAACTCGAAAGTAATTGCAGACCCATTGCGGATATTTGAGTTCTGTCCTGTAAGTGATGGATCTGCGTCACTTCTCCTGACTTCCGATGATAACGCGGAATCATTCTCTTCAAAAAGTGCAAAGATACTTGGGTGTGCGTCAGCCTCAGGTTCCTCAAGCCTTTCCGCCAGAGACCCTCTGACGACCATTGTATCGGTGAAAAACGCTTCCGGGAAAGCTTTCAGGAGTGCT
Source organism: Thermoplasmata archaeon (assembly GCA_021845155.1). The sequence continues at coordinate 85 of JAKBSB010000020.1, read as the reverse complement.
GGATTGAAACCGTCGCAGATGGATTTTGCTGAATTGCATGATATGTCCACAATACTTGAAATAGTGGAATCCGAGGATGAGATCG
>JAKBSB010000288.1 GCA_021845155.1 Thermoplasmata archaeon | reverse complement strand
TGGCGTATGGGATGAAGTGAAAAACATGATCGAAAGTATAGGAATTTACACACTGATAGGTATAATCACGGGGATTCTTACAGGCATAACCGGATCAAGCGGAGTCATAGTGGTCGTTCCTGCCATGACTTTTCTGGGACATTCATTCCATATTGCAGTGGGTACAAGCCTCCTGGTTGATGTCATCACGACAGCATCAGTAGTGTATGTTTACACAAAAGGAAAGAAGATTGACTGGAGAATTGGATTGATTCTTGGAGGAGGAGCACTTTTGGGTGCACAGATAGGATCGCATGTTGCCATTTTTATAAGTGACAGGCCTCTGGAGATCGTTTTTACATCAATGGCACTCCTAATGGCATGGCAATCCTTTAAAAGGGCAAGACATGGATTGAACCTGAAACACAGATCTTTTCCGCACCCTTACATTCTGGGTTTTATTATCAGCCTACCAATCGGTATAATGACGGGGACGCTTGGAACCAGTGGTGGAATAATGTTCATTGCCGTAATGATGATCCTGTATACAATGGACCCGAAAACAATGGTGGGAACCGCAACCTTATCTATGTTTGTATCTGCAATAAGCGGTACAGCCGGTTATGTCGTACTCAACAGCATCGATCTCATTGGCGGAATCATAATCGGATCGGTTTCCCTTGTATCAGGTTTTTATTTCGCAAAAAAAGCCCTCGGTATGAAGGACAGTACCATTTATTACTTTCTGGGTTCAGTGTTTCTTGCAGTCTCAATCCTGGAGAGCATTACCATTCTAACAGCAGTATGAATTCACAAAAATATGACAGCGTTCTCAAACAGGTGCAATATAACCACGTCCATAACGCATGCTGATCCAGGAAATACAACACGAATCAAGTTCTAAAAAATGATTCAGTATCTGATGAATTTCATGCTGACATTTCAGGCTGATTGTGCAGTCGTGATCAGGAGAATTCTTCCTCAAGTTCCAGCATGACCAGATTAAGTACTTCCTCAAATGTCCTGCCAGTATACTCTCTCAATCCACCCATCTCTGTCCTCAACCTGGCGATAAATTCATCCGCATCCTGCTCAAATTCTATGTTGCATATTGTCTCCTGCAAAAAAACACCTTCTTTGCGGAAATAAAAGAGTCTTAAAAATATTTGTATTTTAGTGAAGGTAAAATCATTTATTGTCCTGAAAATCTATGAGTACTCTTCCAAGGACCTTTTTTTCCTTAATCATGCCATATGCAGCATTTATACCATTCAGGTCTGTGTGAGTATCTGATACATGTCCGAGTCTTCCGGAAGCTGTCATATCAAGTACTTTCTTCATGTCATCCTTTGTTGAACTGATGCTTCCGTGTATGGAATTCCCTTTAAGAATAATGATTCCAAGCGGAAGACTGACAGGTTCCGGCCTCAAATTTCCAATAACAATCATTTTGCCACTGGTTCTAAGAGACCTCAGTGATTGTTCAAATGTAGCGATACCTACAGTTTCAAGAACCAGGTGAACACCGTCCCCTGTTATTGACTTCACATCCCTGCTGAGATGGTCGCTCATTGTAACGACATGATCTGCGCCTATTTTTCTTAGATTTTCCTCCTTCCAGGGTGAGCTGGTTTCAGCAATGACCTCGGCACCAAGAGCTTTTGCAACTTTTATAGCATTTGATCCAACTCCTCCTCCAGACCCTGTAATAAGAATTTTGTCACCCTCCTCTATTTTTCCAATTACCTTAATGGCATGGTATATCATTCCCGTGACACAGGCAGCCATCACTGCTGCTTCCGAGGGGACCTCAGACGGTACCTTAACAAGGCTCTTCTCACTCACTCTTACATACCTTGAATAAGCACCATCCTTTGCTTCGCCATAGGTTTTTTTATGGGGGCAGAGATTTTCTCTTCCGGAAAGGCAGAATTCGCATTTGCCACATGGCTCATAAATTAAACTTGCAACGTAATCCCCTTTTCTAAATTTTTTCACATCTGATCCAACTTCGTGAACATGGCCCGCTATCTCGTGACCCGGGACTATGGGGAGTTTCACTCTGGGAAAATAACCTTCCTTTGTCAGTATGTCCCTGTAACATATACCTGTCATATCCTGTTTCACGATGACATCCTGCGGCCCGGGAACTGGTATTTCCCTATCCTCAATAATCAGGTCTGTGTTAAGATTCTTCAAAACTGCGGTATCCATTGAAGAATATCTGATTATGCCTTAAAGATATATCCAAAACCTCTAACAATAATATGATGGATGACAAATAGTTAATTTAGACGTTATTTGTTATTGAAAACAGTGAGTTCTAAGGGGTACATGAAGTGTGTGACAACCATTGTTGCATGAAAGATACGTTTCACTGAAGCATTATTGAGTGAAAATTCCAGACGGCCTTTGAGGACCTGATTTGCGAGATGTAAAATTCGAATAAATAGGATATCTGGTCTAATGCCAGTAAGCAGGGGAGAATCTAAGCCTGAAATCTCTCATAAAGAGTGAGACGAACCATGAGAACAGTCGAATC
>JAKBSB010000287.1 GCA_021845155.1 Thermoplasmata archaeon | reverse complement strand
TTCGTTCAGTATATCCCTGGCAGAGGGAGGGCCCATGGTTGCAACAACAACCTCAGACCCTGTTTTCTCCTTGATTCTTATTGCTTCCTCAACTGCCTTTTTATCAAAGGAGTTGAACATCAACGGCACTCCCTCCCTTATGATTCTCATTGTTTTACTGTCGAATGAAATTCTGTTTACGTCGGGAATCTGTTTTATGAATACAAGAATTTTCATATATGTTCTTCCGGTGAGGGATATGAATTACTGTAAATCCACCATTACTTCCCCATTCTCAACCTTTGTCTTATAGGACTTAAGTGGGGAAATACTGCCAGATCCTTCTGGAGGGCTTACCACGGACCCATCCTTCGGTTCAAATGTGGCGAAATGGTTAGGGCATATGAGTTTTCCTTCATCCATGAAGCCTTCCGAAAGATCGTAGTCTTCATGTGTGCAGTACGAGGATGTTGCATAATAGTTTTCCTTGCTCTTTATTATAAGAACTTCCTTGCTATCAACCGATGCTTTAAACAGGTCTCCGTCTTTCATAACTCCATCCTTAAGCACTTTGTACCATGTCATATATCCTTATGTGGTCAATTATTATAACTTTTTTTCAAAAAGTTTCATTCTGGTTCATTATAAAACCTTCTTAACATGCCTCCAATCAAAAAAATACTTAAACAGTGCACAGCTTTAGTCCCGGTAATGATTTTTGGAAACCGATGTCAAAAATAAATATCTGGAGGCTGGAAGAATAGGTCGGGAAGCCCTGGAATACGCCCAGACCCTCATTGAACCCGGTACTCTCTTTATCGATGTTGCGGAAAAGGCAGAGCAGTTTATCAGGAATCAGGGAGGCAAACCGTCTTTTCCTGTAAATCTCTCAATAAATAACGAAGCTGCCCATTATACACCATCATTTGGCGACACTAAAACCTTCAAGACAGGTGATGTGGTTAAGGTTGACATTGGAGCACAGGTTGACGGATACCTTTCCGACAATGCCGCAACAGTGGAAGTGGGTGAATCAGGAAAACACTCCGATCTTATAGATTGCACCAGGGAAGCCCTGAATGCAGCACTCAAGGTATTGAGGCCAATGATAGCAGTCAGGCGTATAGGCGCTGAAATAGAGAAAGTGGTCTCATCATTCGGGTTTAAACCTGTCAGGAACCTCGGTGGCCATGGTATCAACAGATACGATCTGCACTCTTCAATATTCATACCAAATTATGACGATGGCAATGCATCAATGATAAAACCGGACAGTGTAATTGCAATAGAACCATTCGCCAGCTCTGGAATCGGTATGATTCACAACGGACCGGGAGGCAATATCTATATTCTTTCGGGAACAAAGATAGACAGGGAAGAGGAAATCTACAAAAATTTCAATACAATCCCGTTTGCAGAGAGATGGCTGGCATCTGTGGATCCGAACTACAGGAAATACCTGAAAAAAATGATGTTCAGAAGAGAAGTCTCTCATTTCGCCATACTCAGGGAACATTCAGGTGCATTCATCTCACAGGCAGAACATACCATTATAGTACTTTCCGATGATATAATTGTGACAACAAGGAAATGAGAAAATTCAGGGATATTTTCCATTTATTGTTTCAAGGGCAATTTCCACCACCTTTTCCTGGGGAAGTGTCGAATCGATAACCTTCCAGTTTTTATCTATCATTTTCAGGTAGTAGTCATGAACTTTTTTCAGGTATACGGGATCCTCAAAACCGGATCTCACCTTTCTCCTTGCAATTCTGGATGTGATATTTTCAGGCGCTATGTCAAGAAAAATGACAATATCTGGCATCCTGCTTATGATCCTGGAAACGTTCATCATCCATTCCAGCGTAGTTTTCATGTCACCAAGCAGGTTTTCAAGAAGGGGTCCCTGATAGGCATAGGATGAGTGCACATACCTGTCGGAGATCACAATGCGTGATTTTTCAAGCTCGCGGTTTATCTCTGCCTGATGAAACAAACGATCGGTTGTGAACCTGAAAAAAAGATCCGCAGCATTCTCAGCTGTTCGATCGGTCTGTTCCCTGGCGGTGATGAAGAACCGGTCAGTTGGCTCCTTTGTGAGAAAAACAGGTTTACCAAGTTCCATGAGCCTGTTTTTCATGGTTCTTGCGAGAGTGCTCTTTCCTGAACCATCTATTCCCTCTATGCTTACAAACAACAGTTATCATGGTTAAATGCGCCGCATGGATAAAAACATCTCCCGACCAATAGAAGCTGTATAGATCATATTCTGATCTGCTACTGCTGTCCTGGCACCTGGCAACAATAAATAGGTTATTCTTCAATTACCATAAATGGAAATAAAAAAAGCAAGAGGTTTCAACACCGTGGCAGTGCACGGAGGAGAGCTCAAAATCCCTGAGTTCGGAAATGTCATAACACCAGTTTTTGAAAATTCAACATTTGTCTATCCAAATTACAACCAATCCGCCTACCTTGATCACACAAGCAATCTTCCATATATATACTCCAGATGGGGAAATCCCACACTGCAGGCTCTGGAACT
>JAKBSB010000286.1 GCA_021845155.1 Thermoplasmata archaeon | reverse complement strand
AATCACGTTTATGCTGGATGAAAGCCCCTCCTTCTCAATTGATGCGAGAAGGTGTCTGCGCATCTCATCGCTTGGTTCGACCGCAGTAACTTTCACACCTGCGAGAGCAAGAGGTATTGCAAATCTACCAACACCTGCACCTATATCGATGGCTGTTCGGTCAGTGTCCATATGGCTGATCACTGCCCGGTATAAAGGGCTCGTTTCTGGATTCATTTCACTGGCCGATCTATTGAGGTTATCCGCCATTATTTTCATGAGAGGAGAAGTCAACACTGAGTTTCTCCAATCACTCTGTTCCATACCTATTTCTCCATATTGAATGAATCCACGATTCCTTTCAATTTCGATTCAACTTCCCCTAAAAACATCTCAACCTCTTCAGATCTCTCCCTGTGAAGAGAGCGGAACACTTCCCCTGGAAGTTGAACAGCTACTTCAGCTTGATTCTTTCTCCTTTTCACTATGAGATGACATGGCAATATTGTTTCAGCTACGGAATCCATCGATAGGGCTCTACTTGCATAGCCGGCATTGCAGACATCATAGGTTCTCATATCTTCATAATCAAATCCTTTGGATTTCAAGATTTCACTGGTTTTTATTTCAGCCAGTACTGCGAATCCGTTTTTGGAAACAATTTCAGGAACCTTAGAACAGGCCTCCTCGAACGATAGTTTTGAATTAACCCTATATTCCAATGACATCTTATCATGTCTGAATTTCGGTAAAATACTTAAACTTCCTCTCTACACTATGTCAATCATAAAGAACTTATAGTATGCAAAATGTAAACGTATTGGTATTTGCATCTTGCTTTCTGCATGAATTGAAGGGTTTATCTCCCAGTTAATTCTCATCGCTCCGTTCCTCTATTCTTTGGCATCCTGCAGTATTTTGAGACCATTCTCAGTTAGTTTTGTCATCTCCTGTTACACCGCAGCATTTCACTCATTCAACAATTCCACAACCTTTTCCATGCAACTCCTGTGAAGTATTACCTCGCCTCGGGAAGTTTACAATGTGGAAGGCTGTCGAGCAAGTCTCTCCTGTGATATCGGCATTTCCAGCCTGTGCAATCGTGTCCTGTCCGAAGAATCGTTTGATAATTATTCCCAGAAAACTGTTCTTCGTCTTATGGGGGAGACGAAATACAGGGATGCACATTTCTGTATGGGCAGGACTTCCCATAATGTTAATACTCTCTTCTGTGACCAGCTACAATGGGCCTGAACTTTAGCCTCATACAAACTGGTAAGGGTGCTTCCTCCGATTGACAATTTCATTCTCCCGTCAGATATTTACAAGATCACATATAGCAAACATGATGAAACGGTTCCAGTCAGAACATGTTCCTGATACGGCACATTCTTGTCTCAAGGGAACCGATCTAATGAATCCATTAACACAAAGAATCTCTCCATCGCTACTCGATTTCGACAGTGACCAGAAGCTGAAGGTTGATCATATAAGAAGGATTTCGATTTTTTTTCAAATATCACAAGAAAGGGTTAGAGGAGCATCTGGTCAACTTTTTTGACAGATCGGAATACTTCCCTCTTCTATTCAATTATAGAGTATAACTGCACTCTTTTGACAGTAACAAAACGAAGCAATATAAGCTATGAATTTATTCAGGAAAATGGGCTATGAAGAACGAGTAATTAGCTGTGAAGGGGGAGAGATTGATGAACCTCCCAGTACCACTTTATCTCACTATATCAATACCCACGCCAATCTTTTTGCTTAATCGTTCCAGAAATTATTTGCCCAGTGAGTTGAGAGAGAATTTACCTGTGCTCTTTATTTCCCTCGTATTAAAATGCAACAGTATTTACGATTTTGGATTAAAAAACAAAATAGGGGTGTTATGAATGTCATCCTGGAAAAAACATGTTTCGGAGCATTCAAAAACAGACTTAACGAAACAGTTAAACTCGCTGCCTGTTGATATAAGACACAGAGCAGAAGACAGGCTTCACGTTGAATTCCATCGGGAGAAACATTCCCATCTTTCAAGATTCGAACTTTTCTTCATGCTAATTGGCCCGGGTATTCTGGTGATGATTGCCGACAACGACGCTGGAGGTGTTATCACTTATGCCCAAACAGGCTCTATTTTTGGCATCGGCTTTTTTATCCCGTTTATGGTTTTAATGCTCCCGGTAGCATATTTTGTGCAGGAAATGACGGTAAGACTGGGAGCTGTTACCCATAGAGGACACGCCGAACTGATATGGAAGCGTTATGGCAAATTCTGGGGATCATTTTCCCTGGGAGATCTCGTTATTGCCAATTTCCTGACTCTTATAACAGAATTTATCGGGATAACGGTAGGCATGGCAATCTTTGGAGTTCCCCGGATAATATCCGCTGTGATCTTTGTCTTAATGGTAATAGTGATACAGCTTTTCCTAAGGTACTACACATGGGAGCGGATTTCTCTTTTTATAGCGGTATTTAATCTCATATTCATTCCATTACTATTTTTCCTCCCACACCCTTCACTGGGGAATATTCTGGATAGTTT
>JAKBSB010000285.1 GCA_021845155.1 Thermoplasmata archaeon | reverse complement strand
AAGGGGCTTCAAAATCTCATTCTTTACAAAACCGCTTGCAGCGAGTTCCTTCAGGGATGACAGAACAAGATCTTCCACAGTTCCATCAAAATCAGTCGATATATATTGCGGTTTGTAAGCCATCTTAATGTTTTCACCCAGCGTCCCTGTATCCGGTTTAAGCACGCCTGCAAGTATCTTCATAAGGGTGGTCTTTCCAAGGGCATTTCGTCCCAGGACACCGATCACCTGGCCGGATTTTATTTCCCCAGGGTTAACATGGATGGTGAAATCTCCCAGATTTTTGGTCAGATCCATCCAGCTGATAACGGTCTGGCCCGTACTGCTTCTTTTCTGGGATTTTTCCTGGAAATCTATTGAATAATTCCTTATTCTGACATTCTCTTCCCGAAGATAACCGGAAAGAAATGAATTTATTGCCCTGTTTGTGGTTTTCTGGTCAACAATGACTCCATAGACTCCACTCTGGCCGTAGACAAGATGCACATTATCCGCCATCCAGTCAAGTATTGCCAGGTCATGCTCCACAATCATTACAGTCTTCTTTGCTGCGAGCTTCTGAATTGTATTTGCAACATTGACTCTTTCTCTTATATCCAGGTATGATGACATTTCATCCATGAGGTATATGTCAGCATCTTTCAGAAGCGATGTGGCAATTGCAAATTTCTGCAGTTCTCCTCCGGAACAGCTCTCAACATCCTTTTGCAGTGATCCTTCCAGATTCAGCTGTGATACAACAAGATCGAAATTTCCAGTCTGGTCATTTTTCTTGAGAATTTCACCTATCTTTCCCTTGACAGCCTTTGGTATGAGGTCAACATACTGTGTCTTCACAACAGCTTTCTTCTCTCCAGTATAAAGGGCTGTGAAATAGTCACCCATCACAGTTCCGGAAAGCCTCTCCATGACATAGTCCTTTGAACCTGTTTCTTCATATTTTCCGAAGTTCGGGACAGTTATGCCTGCAAGGATGTTTATTGTGGTTGTTTTTCCCATTCCGTTCGGCCCAAGTATGGCTGTGACCTTTCCGGGAGCTATATTTGGTATGGAATAAAGCCTGAATGAATTCATCCCGAATTGATGAAAAGTCTCCTTGTTCATCTCGTCAGGCACTGAGACAATCTTTATTGCGCCGAATGGACATCGGTGCACACATATTCCGCATCCAATGCAAAGTGGTTCAGTTATTACCGGCTGTTCGTTCTCTACAGGGAATGCAATTGTGGGAGTACCACTTCTAACCGGTGGGCAGAAGAACTGGCATTCGTGGTGGCATTTTTTTGGATGGCATCTTTCTCTGTCAAGAACCGCAATATGCATAAAAACACGCTTAATTCATCTTCCAGGATTCATCTGAAAGTTCTTCATATATCTGGAACTCGTCTGTATCTTTCACCTGGGTATCAACATTCTTCATCTGAGAAAGTTCTATTATTTTGTGAACGTTAAGTATCCAGTAATGTATTCTCCATTCCCGCCCATCGTAAAGAGTGGTTTCCTCTCTTTCTGTCTGAAGTACCCCTATATCCTCCATGGTATAGAATGCATCCCGATCTTCTGGCTCAAGCATATTATCTATCACACGATCATTGTATCCAAAGAAGTTGATTAGATGCTCTGCCGCTTCAGCAGCTTCCTCCTGGCTCATCCTTCGCTGCTGCAGGCTCAGCCCCTTGCTAATCGCCTGTGATAATTCAATCATGTTAGTATAATTCCTGTGGAATGTTACTGAATTCGTACCGTTGTTGTTACCTTTCATATGAGATCCATCTTTGTTGTTACCAGAACAGGTAACCCTTATCGCAAATTCGTTATTAAGCTTATCCGGAAATAAGCATATCCTGATCTTTATGTCGTGTTTCACCGGTTATCTTGCTGTTTATTAAACTCGATTTGCGACCTGATGTAATATATATGAAAACATCCATTAATAAACATGGTGATTTTGAAATCTGAACAGATTGATTTCAAGAACTTACATAAAAAATGGATGGAAATCTCAACATGAATAATTTTTAGTGTATGTACCGATCTGGGAAAAGACAGCAGTGATTATAGATGAATCCAGAATTTACAGTTTTTCCCACAAGAATCAGGTATTTTGAAGAGGAAAGAGGAAAGGTTCAGGTTGAAATATTCAGCACTGAGGAGATCGAGAAAGGGGACAACATAACCGAAATCCGTTCATCAAAAGTAGATCTGCATCGTTATATTGCCCAGATCTCGGGAAACGAACTCGTGGATATTTATCAACACGCAGGCGTTTTTGCAGGATATGAGGAAAAAATATCAACCATGTTTTTCATTTCAAATCAAAAAACTGACTTCTCAACAAAAATAATGGGCGTTTTAAACGTAACTCCAGATTCATTCTATCCCGGTTCAAGAATCGAAAGCCACAATATTTCCCGGATTGACAGGCTGCTTGATGAGAAGCCTGATATCATAGATATAGGTGGTGAGAGCACAAGACCAGGAAGTTCTCCCGTAGATCCTGGGAAGGAGACTGCAAGGATCTATCCAGTTCTGGAATATGTTTCCAACTG
>JAKBSB010000284.1 GCA_021845155.1 Thermoplasmata archaeon | reverse complement strand
CTGCAGCCAGTTCCTCAAAGGTATGCCCGACAGTGCTCCCCTGGCCAGCAGAAATCTCCATCAGAATTGTGCATTTCTGTTCCGGTTTTATGACTTTGTTCATGTTGTCTATAAGATTGGATATTGCCTCTTTTTCCGTAATGCCTGAAGCTGACCCTGGATGGAAGGTCAGATAGTCAATGCCAAGTCTGTCCGTCCTTGCAATTTCTATTGAAAATGCCTCCATGACCTTTTCCCTCAGGTCAGGCTTTGATGTGCACATATTCAGGAGGTAGGAAGCATGCACCATGATCTTGTTCATGTTGTGCTGCCTGTTGGAATCCTGGAATTTCTCAACATCCCCGTTATCCAGTTCTTTCGCTTTCCATTGCATCTGGTTCTTTGAGAATATCTGGTAGGTCCTGAATGAAAAAACATTAGCCCGGTCCGGGGATTTGTATATTCCGCCTGAAGTGGAAACATGTCCTCCCAGAAGTAATTCATCTGTAAGTTTTTTAGCCATAATCAAAACACCTTTCAGATTCCGCCGTTAATCATCATATTTATGAATTGATATACGTGTAAAGCAAGAGCTGGATTATCGGTGTATCCGCACGCATCAAGCTCCGGGCCTGCAAGAAGTGCCCTTGTCTGGTCACTGACAACATCTGTTGCAATAAGGCCGTCCTTCCTGTAAACGGTAGTGTTCGAAGGGACCCTCTTATTGGGAGGAGTGACAAAAACAACCTTTACTCCCCTCTTTATGGCATTCTCTATATTCTTCCTGAGCTCAGTCCTTATCTCCCTGACCTTGGGGGTGCATATGAAGATCTCGCTTTCAGTCAGGTTGAACATTTCTGAGAGCTTTCCCATAACCTTCTGAGTGCCGTAAATTGTGTAAACAAGCTGTGGTTCGCCCTTGGACGGCAGCATGTCCTGAAGTTCCCTCAGGTTCTTGAACAGATCATCAAGCTTCTGTTCATATTCTGCCTTGATCTTTCCCATGTTTTCGGGCTTGAACATCCTTGGCCGTCCCTCTGTCTCCTTGGCAAAGCCCTTTTCGACCAGTGATTCCATTACTTTGTAAGCAGATGTTCTTGGAATTTTGGCAGTATCCGCAACCGTATCTGCATTTGCCACACCATGGTATACCAGTGCTGCAAAACCTTGTGCCTCATATGAAGAAAGGCCAAGTACCTTCAGCATTTCATGGATCCTGTTCAATTGGTCGGAATTAGCTTCCATAGCTAATAATGTCTTAATTGCTTAAATCATTTTTCTTCTCCTATTTTTCTGATCAATTGAATTTAAAAGGTTTGAAAGTGACTTTTCGTTAGAATTTAAAAAGAATAGATTTACCATATCTGTAGTTTTTTAAATTAATTTCCGTAAGTAAATGCATTTCTTGATACAGATAGTAGATGGGAAGACTTTAATCTTGCAATATACTTTCTATCCATGGAAATGGATAGAATTACCCTTGACAGCGTCATAAGCATGGATGGATTCCTCAAGGGCTTCAATATCAAGGTCAAAACAGTTGAAGAGGGAAAACTGGAACTTCTTGTGGAGTTAACTCCCGACGTTATGAGGGTTGGAGACATAATGAACGGAGGAGCTGTCATGGCCATTTGTGATGCAGCAGGAGGACTTGTGATGTTTTCCAGCAAGGGAGTGATCAATGAAGTTACGATCAACATGTCCACAAATTTCCTCAGGCCCATAAGGAAAGGACCTGTCCTCTTCAGGTCAGCCGCATCGAAGATAGGGAAAAATATCGGTTTCTCGAATGTTGATGTTCTGGATGGAAACGGAATCCTCTGTGCCCAGGCAACAGGTTCCTGGAATTTATACAGAGAGGGGTAGTCTTGATTGAAATCCCTGATCCGTCAAGGTTCGAAAATATGTTAAGCGGAAAGACAGTGATTGTTGGGACGGGAGCAAGCATTTCCGTTTACAGGATACCCGACCTGATAAGGGACCTGAGGAGGGAAGGTGCAAGTGTATCAGTGATAATGACCAAAAATTCCCAGGAGATGATAAGCCCAAAAGTAATGGAATGGGCTTCGGAGAATCCTGTGGTTACTGAGATCTCCGGAAGAATAGAGCACATCTCCCTGTTTCAGCATGACCCTGGAAACACTTCTTTCCTTGTTTCCCCTGCATCTTATGACCTGATTGGCAAAATGGCCAATGGAATCTCTGATGACACAGTATCACTTTCATTCTCATTCGCGTTGGGAAATGGAAATCCAGTGGTTGTTGCTCCGGCAATGCATAAGGCAATGATGGAGACTCCCATGAACAGGAAGAATATTGAAACACTGGAGAGCAGCGGCGTGCTGGTAATCCCCCCTGGAATGGAAAGTGACAAGGCAAAGCTTTCCGGGAACGACCAGGTGATAGATTATGTTGCCAGATCATTCTATGGAAAGGAATTGCGTGGCAAGAAAATCCTCATTGTGTCAGGATCGTCCAGGGTCAGGATTGATTCTGTGAGGGATATTGTAAACGGAAGCACAGGTTTTTCCGGATACTGGCTGTGCAGGAATGCTTTCCGCCTGGGGGCTCAG
>JAKBSB010000283.1 GCA_021845155.1 Thermoplasmata archaeon | reverse complement strand
GAAGAGACTTTGTCAGGGTTGTTTCATGCAACACCACGGGACTTGCGAGGACACTTTATCCCCTGTCCAGCGAAATGGGAATTGAAAGCGTGAATGCAATGCTGGTGAGAAGGGGAACTGATCCCAATGACCATAAAAAAGGTCCAATGAACGCAATAGAACCCAGCCTGAAGATTCCATCACATCACGCTCCAGATCTTAAGACAGTCCTGGATATCGGTGATGTCAATACGGTTGCAATGAAGGTTCCAACAACCCTTATGCATGTTCATTCGGTGCAGGCAGTAATGAAGAAAGATGCCTCTGCAGAGGATGTACTTTCATTATTTTCCCGTTACAACCGGATCTTGCCGGTATCAGGAAAGGATGGCGTCTATTCCACGGCTCAGATAATGGAGATCGCAAAGGAAAGATCCCTGAACAGATCTGATCTTTATGAAATAGCCGTATGGAAAGAATCGGTAACGGTGAAGGGGAGGGTAGCCAGCTACATTCAGGCTGTCCATCAGGAAAGTGATGTTATCCCGGAGAATGTTGACGCCATAAGGTCAATGTTCCAGCTATCGGACAGGGATAAGTCAGTCAGCACTACAGATGAAACTCTGGGCATAGGAAAGAAGGTGTATTAATTTGGCAGAAACAAAAAAAATAGAAGAAGAGGAACAGAAGATTACAATTGAGGATTTGCCGGGAGTGGGAGAAGCCACTGCCGAGAAATTGAGAGAAAACGGGTACGATGACATAATGACACTGGCGGTTGCGTCTCCGAAAGATCTTTCTGAAATTGGCGGCATTGCTGAAGGTGCGGCTGTGAAGATCATAGCAGCGGCCAGGAAGTATGCAGACGTGGGGAATTTTGAAACTGGAGAGGAGATACTTGAGAGAAGGAAGCTGATCAAGAAGCTCACAACCGGAAGCAAGAATCTTGACGAACTTCTCGGAGGTGGCCTTGAGACACAGTCAATAACTGAATTCTTTGGTGAATTTGGTTCGGGAAAGACGCAGATAATGCTCCAGCTTGCTGTGAACGCAACCCTTCCCGTAGAAAACGGAGGTTTTGATTGCGATGTGCTCATAATCGATACCGAGAATACATTCAGGCCGGAAAGGATAATCCAGATGTCCAAGTACAAGGGTCTTGATCCTGATCTTGTCCTGAAGAGGATTCATGTGGCAAGGGCATACAACTCCCACCACCAGATCCTTCTTGCCGAGAAGGCAGCGGAACTCTCCAAGGAATTTGACATAAGGCTTCTTCTGGTAGATTCCCTGACATCTCACTTCAGGTCTGAATACATGGGCAGGGGGTCCCTGGCAGAAAGGCAGCAGCTCCTGAACAGGCACATGCACGATCTCCTGAAATTCGGCACAATAAACAATGCGGTCATAGCAGTCACAAACCAGGTTTCCGCAAGGCCTGATATATTCTTCGGCGATCCTATGACGCCAATCGGTGGAAACATAGTTGGCCATACAGCCACATTCAGGATATATCTCAGGAAGAGCAAGGGCGGAAAGAGAATCGCAAGGCTCATCGATTCACCATACCTGCCTGAGGGAGAGACTGTAATCCAGCTTTCGGAAGATGGAATAATGGACGGTTCCTGATGGGTCTCCCGAAATAAAACTTTTTTTTGCAGTAATCAATTTTTCTCCAAATTTAATAAATTTATTTCTAAGAACATACCTCAATATGGGCATTGAAAGCTTATCAAACAGCCCATTTAGAATCATGGTTTTTGGGAATAGAAACATTTTTGTTTGAACATCTCATTGTTAACCATATGTGGGAATACTTGAGGAACAAATTTTACGGTTATCCGTCCCAGACTAAGGTTGTAGAGAAGATCATAAGCCTGGGGCTTAGTGTGGTTCCCAACCTGGATGGCCAGGGTTCCCTGAGATGCGACAATATTGACATCACTGCAGCTTCATTTGCAAGATCCCTTTCAATAGACAGGCGAGTTGTATTGGAAGTCTTGAACAAGATAGTCTCCGATCCCTCTCTAAGGGGGTTTTTCCAGAACCTGAAACCAGTTGCAAACCTGGGAAAGGTAAGTTCCGATATGGGACTTGGAGTAATCCAGATTGTGCCAGAATCTGCGAGCAAAACTGGAATCATTTCATCCATTGCATCAATAATAGCAAGGGAGAATATCAGCATCAGGCAGGTGATTGTTGATGATCCGGAGCTTGTATCAGAGCCAAAAGCGCTCATAGTGACAGACAGCAAAATACCTGCGAATCTTCTGCCGGAAATGAAGAACGTTCCGGGTGTTCAGGCGGTCGTAATTCTCTGATAATTGCCTTAACGGAAATATCAGAGGTAGTTTCTCACTCCATCCGGATACACAAGATCAATGGTGGACGAGATCTTTTCCCTTAATTCATCCACGGTTTCGGCTATAAGATTCACGTGCCCCATTTTCCTCTTTTTTCTTGCATCATTTTTTCCATACCAGTATACTTTTGTGCCCTCATTCTGAAGCAGTCCATGGAGAAGATCAGGATCGATATTTCTCCCGATTATGTTTACTATCCCGCTGGGACAGATCAGTTCA
>JAKBSB010000019.1 GCA_021845155.1 Thermoplasmata archaeon | reverse complement strand
ACAGGATGCTTGCTGCAGGCGTTAACCCGGACAACATAATAATTGACCCTGGAATTGGCTTCTCAAAGACTTATCAGGGTAATCTGGAAATTCTTAGGAATATAGAATCATTCAGGGGTCCATTTCCCCTGCTGGTGGGAACCTCAAGAAAAACATTTCTCGGCCATATAACCGGAAAGGATGTCAACAACAGGCTGGCAGCCACAATAGCAACCTCTGCATATCTTGCCGCGAAAAAGGTTGACATAATCCGTGTTCATGATGTGGGGGAGAACAGGGATGCAGTCAAGGTCATTGGGTTGCTGCAGAAGGTTTGAAATTACTCTCCATCTGCTTCAGTCACTTCCTTTGAAGTAGTTCTGAAAATATTGTATAAAATGAAGAAAAGGTGACCAATTCCCAATGATGGAGTATTATAACTGTGGGGTCTTTGCTTTGCTGCACTTCTCACAGGTACCAGATATGACGAGGCTTACATCTTCTACGGAAAAACCCTCCATTGAGTTCAGGTCGTTCAGGAGATTCCTGTTTACCGGTACATCCACTATCTCACCGCAGTTGCGGCATATGAAATTTCCGTGAAATTCATGATTGGTTTCAAACCAGGTTGTTCCATTTGCCTCAAAGGAATTGATGGTTCCCGCGTCTTTCATGGCCTTCAGTATGTTGTATATTGTTGCAAGCGTTACTGTTGGCTCGATCTTTTTGACAGAGAGATAAACATCCTCTGCAGTGAAATGGCCAGGAGTTTTGCCGTTAACGTATTTTATGACCTGTAACCGCTGGGGTGTTATCTTGAATTTTGATTCCCTCAGTGCATTAACATAATATTCTTTAGACATTTCCTAAAGCATATTGATTAAAATCTAATAACTTTTACTGATAGTCCTATAAGTCGTGCAAAAGTGCTGTTAGTGCATATAAGGGTTATCTGGCAACATAATGGCCGGGTATCATTCAGTCCAATCAGGAATCAAAAACATTGCAAACCTGGTATATGTTTAAACTTATAAGGGGGGTCCCAGAATCCAGACTACTATATTTTACAGTCTTTCAAATTCCCGGGAAGCCCTGAAGGAGAATAATTTCAGTCTTCTCTGGAAGTTTCAGGTTAACACATTCACTGGTATCATCGCTGCTTATCAACAGGAATGTGGCAATGTCAATTTTTATGTCACTAATAATTTTGCAGAATCTATTTTTACCCCACATGCTGCCTTAAGCAGCTTTATTTAGATCCAACAAAATTTACTGAACACGTTTTCCCTTATGTCATTTCTCGAGAAACCCCTTAAATTTTTATTTTGCGAATCAAAAAATCAGAATCTGAGTGATTTTCTCTCCGGTGAAATTACATTTGGGTTTTTCCTGGTCATCTCCCTGCAAGCCTCAAGAGACTTAACACTTAAATGCATAGGTACCAGATTAACCGCCTTAGACTCAGAAAAGACTCTCAAAACATCGCTAACGGTTGAATGTTTCCAGAATTTTGCCTCCTTATCCTGCAGGTCAGTATAAGTCATTTCGTGAAAAAGGTAGTCTACATCTTCTGAACCTTTTACAACTTCTTCCGAATATGCAGTATCACCGCTGTAAAATAAAACCCCATCACTAGTTTCAATACGATAACCGTTGTCATCAATTACATGATTGGCCCTGAATTGCTGAATATTCTCGTAGTTGACATCCTCCCTTACATCCATTTTTATCTGGAAGGACTCTGGAGTCATTGTGGCCTTGATCAAACTATCTATATTTTTTCTGAGTCCATGTGGACCCAGTATTACAGGAGTGTCTTCGGAATTGTAAATGGCTCTGTACCAGAGAAATTCAGCTATACCAACAAAATGGTCCAGGTGCATATGGGTTATTGCCACGGTGTTGATATCGACCGGATCAATTTTCAGATCCAGCAACGATTCAACCGTATGGGGGCCGCATTCAATGAGCGTATGTCTGTCAACCACAATGGCCGCAGTTCTCTCTCCTCTTATTGTGTTAGAGCTCCATTTTCCAAGGAAGTCTATGGTAGTCACAAGTACCATAGATACCAGGAGTTAATTATCTATTCTCCATTTATCTCTTCCAGTGTTTTTCCCATTGTTTCGATGCCAAGAAATACTGTTGCAAGAAGGCCAATCACAGAAAAAGCAAAGAAGAACATCAGCCCAAGTCCAAGACCAGAAATACTTACCAGTATGGGAAAAGCTGTCAATCCCAATATAGCTCCAATTCTGCTAAACGATGTTCCAAATCCCTGTCCTGTAGCCCTGATTGATGTTGGGAATATTTCCTGAGGATAAATGAAATCTGTACCTCCGGGTCCAAGGGTCTGGGTTACTTCAAATATAACAAACATGGCAAGTACAACAACTGCTATGTAACCGATTGAGAAAGCGGATTTGGGAACTAAGAGGGCTGTTATTCCAAGTACCAGAAGGCTGACCGACATTCCTGCAAAACCAATTATTGTAATGAGTTTTCTGCCCAGTCTGTCAACAAGCAAGATACACATGAAGCTTCCTATAACTGCGAAAAGCGAAAATATGGCAGATCCGAGAATCGCATTGCTTTTACTCAGCCCAAAAATTCCAAGTATTGTTGGATTGAAGAGGGCAATCCCGTAAAAGGCAACATCGTAGGAGAACCAGAAAATTGCGACGAAGGCAGTTGCCCTTATATACTTTCTTGAGAAAAGTTCCTTTATGGAAGTTTTTTCCATTTTTACTGAGAGTTTATCCGAAGAACCGGAAATCTGTTTTTCAACTTCCTGTGCCTCCTTGAGTTTACCGGCATTTGCGAGCCACCTTGCAGATTCCGGCACAGACCACCTGAATATGAGAACTATTACCGCAGGAATAATCCCTATTGCAAACATCCATCTCCAAGAATTTATACCAATGGGCAAAAGTATGAAGCCAATAAAATAGGCTACTGCGGATCCAATCCACCATGCTGAAACATTAACTGCCAGAAGCTTTCCTCTGGTTTTCTTAGGAGAAAATTCTGAAATTATGGTAGTGCTGATGGCATAATCGGCTCCAATTGCAAGTCCCAGTATTACCCTGAAAATGAACAGGGACAAGAAGTTGAACGAGACAAATGCCACAAGTCCAGTGAATACCGCAAAAATAACCATATCCCATAAATACATGATCTTCCTGCCCTTGAGATCAGTAATATACCCAAAAAGAACTGCACCTACAAGCATTCCTATTGTTGTGGATGCCGCCATAAGACCTTTCCCAAGTGGTGTATTCACGTATGAAAAAGCCGATATGGACGTTATTATAGTAAGTGCTACCGCTATGATGGATATGTCATAGCCATCTAAAAAAACACCTGCTGCTGAGAGAGCCGTTATTCGGTAGTGTACACCCCTCGTTTTTGCATTGTCTAGGGCAGAGTATGGGGAATCTCTGTTATCTTCAACCATAGTCCATCCATAATGTATGAGCTTAAGAATATTCGCATCCTAAAATATATAGTCTATTGATTACTGATACGTTTTGGTTGCAAGAGCGAGAGAAAGAACATGACCAATTGCAACAGCAAAATCAAGTTATTTTCGACTCTTCTCAATGACTCATTAAATTCTGAAAGTTAACATTCTGCTTTCTTGAATGCGTTAAAATGTAATTCATTAAAACATTTTAAATTGTTTTTATAAGGTGGTGGTTTGAATTCATGGCAGGTCTCTTTTAGCTGCATAGATGACATGGCCAACTGATGTTACAGCACCAAACACTCTATACAAAACAATGCCCGATCCTTACGGATTGCCAGGTTTGTTTTTCACGGTTGTAATTTATAATATCAGGTCGGACTTTAGATGTTTTGAACTTTATGGATGTGTCCTTAATATTCAGGAACGCGATACGTAACTTTATGTTAACTGATGCTCTGTAAAAGCGGATTCCTTGTCGTATTGACTTTATGGTATGCAATAAACTATTTAAAGTAAACATATAATATTTGTGGTTGGCTATTTAAATGTTAACAAGAAATAACAATATGGTGATAAAATGACATTTGTTGATCCATTGGCTGTAATGCTTATAGGACTTGCAATGGGTACTTTCCTTTCTGCGTTCTATTACTTTTTCAGGGCCAGGGGAAATGAGGAACAGATAAAAAATCTCGTAATGCCGGCTCTTGCAATAGGTATGTTCGATTTCATAAGCGGGTTTTACATGTCTTTTGCATGGCCCATGACAACCTACGGAACACCTTACAATATGCTGTTTGGTGATCCTCTGCTCCTGTTCGGGCTTCTTCTCATGGTTTCTGCGGTGATGGTGTACAAGAACATGCATCTGGGCATGGTTCCAATGCTTTTCCTGCTGATGGGGATATATGTGCTTGTGGGGGCATACAGCATAGTTCAGCTGAAGCTTGAAACAGGACAGGATCTCATAACAGCAATGGGCCTGTATCTGTTTGATGGTATTGGCGCTATCCTGGCACCTATAGCTTACCTGAAACCAGAAGGTTCAAAGAAATCCATATACTACGTTGAATGGATAATACTGGGTATAGGGACCATATTCGCCCTTGTTATAGGCTACCTGGCTCTTAACGGGCACTTGGCTGCTCCGCCATAAGCCTGGCCTTATTTCCCCTTTATCCATATCTGTTTTATTTTTTTATTTTCAAAAATAAATATTTTTCAATAAACGCTTAATCAATACAACCGCTTTCATTACCCATTAAAAGATAATTGCTGGTTGAATGAAGCGTGCTCCCTGAATATCTTCTCACTAAAGTATGATTGCAATAGCTGTTATTGCAACAAATCGGGTGACGAAAGAATAACATAAAGCTTTGTCATAAGAAACACAATGAAGGCCATTGGAGTTACAGCACCATCCACCGGGTCCGGAAAAACAAGTGTTACACTGGCCCTGCTGAGTCACATAAAGAATTCCGTTTCTGTAAAAATCGGGCCTGATTACATTGACGGTTCCCTGGCTTCAGCAGTTAGCGGAAAACCAGCCCATAACCTGGACAGGTGGATCCAGGGAAGAGATTTTATGAAAAGATTCAGGAGTCTTTCTTCAATGTATGACTTCGCAGTGGTGGAAGGAGTTATGGGGATGTATGATTCCGGATCACCGGTAAACCTGAGCACTGACTACTATTTCAGAAAAATCGGGATTCCATACATACTTGTAATAGATGTGTCAAAACTTGCTGAATCAGCCTATTATATTGCAAAAGGCTTCATTGGCCGCAACTGTATAGGGGTGGTCATCAATAACTTCTACTCGGAAAAGCACCTGAACATTGTAAGAAAAGCCTTTTCGGATCACGGTGTTCCGGTTCTGGGAGAAATACCTCATATGGAGGACCTGAAGATTCCAGAGAGGCATCTTGGCCTTAAGACGGCTGGAGAGATGCCGGATATCAGGGAGAAAGCTGAGCATATCTCGCAGTTCATGGATTTTTCATTCATTGAAAAACTGAAAGATATTCCCATGAAATCTGAAGCCCAGGAGACTCTGGCTGGAGGATCGGGAAATATTTACGTGGCATACGACAATGCCTTCAATTTTTATTATGGTGAATCACTTGATTTTCTGGGAAGAATTGGCAAGTTGTGCTATTTTTCACCACTGAAAGGTGAAATTCCGGAGAATCCTGGTATGATATACCTTGGGGGCGGATATCCGGAGCTTTATGCCTCCAGTCTATCAGGGAATTCAGGCCTCAACAATGCCCTGAAAACGTACTCGGATCAGGGCGTTCCAATACTTGCGGAGTGCGGAGGACTGATGTATCTTGAGTCTGCTTTTGAATCGGATGGTTCATCAATGAAATTCCCTGGAATATTCGGGGGCACAGTAAAAATGACTGGAAAACTGACACTTGGATACACTGAACTCAATGTCATGAGGGACAACCTCCTCTTCCGCAGAGGAGAGACCGTTTACGGGCATGAATATCATTACAGTGAGATAGATGACAGTTCGGAAAAGACCATGCAAAACGTTCTGGGAAAGGGAATTAAGGGTTACGACGGACTATATACCGGGAACACTCAGGGTTCATATTCGCATTTCGATCTTATGCGTTACGGCAAAAGGCTTGCGGGGTCAATTGAGAAGTTCAGGCGGTAGGCAGAATATCATCTGAAAACACATTTATCAATCTCTTCCTGAAGTGTCAATTTTTTTGTTGTTGTACTTTTTGAAGAATAGAACATAGAGTATGGGGTCAAAAAGAGAAACAACCCCGGCGAATGTAAACATGAAGATTATTGATCCTGTTGAGAGAAGGAAACTTCCAAAGGTTGTAGAAGCACCGTAAGGCAGCCTTCTCGCTATTCCGGTGAGACTGTTCCCCCTAGCTCTCTCTTCCGGGTTGAGCAGTCCCATCTGAAAGCTCTGCCTTATAGGAAGGGCAATCTGGTAAAATCCTGTCCTCAGTGCATAAATTCCCCCAGCAACAAGAGGAGGAACAAATGGCATAACGATGAACAGAACTGAACCAAGAGTCCTGAAAATGCCTATCGCGTAAATCGATCCGAATATACGCTCCAAACTTGATGAGAAAATGACACCAATTCCGGCTGCCACATAGGATGCGGTGAAAACGATTGAAATAATATAAGGCGGAAGGCCTATCTCTAAAAACCACAGGGAAATAATTGGAGTTATAACTCCCAGTCCCGCGCTTCCCAGGGCACCTGAAAGACCAATTTTCAAAATGTTCTTTCCTGATTTTTTAGGAATTACCTGCCTTTTTTCATCTTTCTCCCTTTTGCGGATTTTTGTGTCTTCAAGAAGGAAAGTAAGAATGATGGAGGAAAGGTTAAGCACAAGTGCAAGAATGAATAGGTAAGTGTAGTAATCAGAGATATATTTCTCAAAGACAGATGAGGTGGAACTGCCTGCAATTGCCGATACGATTGAGACTACCATCAGCAGTGAATATACCCTGGTCCTTCTTGAAGAGGACACCTTATCTGCAACAAATGCAGTCATTATTGGCGCCACCGGACCACCTCCGGCACCGCCCCCAATGGCACTGAAAGATATTCCGAATATGGCAGTTATGAATGTTATGGCGAAATTGTGAGTCAGAAGAAAAACAATAAAAATAAAGGCCGGGAGCCCGGACATTATGATCAGTGTCTTTTTCTTGCTGTAAAGATCACCCATGAAACCAGACACAAGTACAAGCGCAGCACTGGCAACGGTAGCAACAAGCGCGTATATTCCAACTTCAACATCGGAATAGCCTATGTGCTTCAGAAAAAGGGGAACAAGGAATGAAATGTAACCAAAGTAAAAGCTTCTCAGCCCTCTGATAGTGCCGAGAATTGGTATCTGTCTCATTTTACGGGATATAAGCTTTAATTATTAAAGTATTCAGGTCTGCTTAAGAAGCCTTCATTACGGATATTTTATAAATATTCTAAACATGTCAGATATTCTGCGCCTTAATTTAGATCAATGATCTTGGTATTACATAGTAAAACAGTTACTATCTGGAAAATTTTGCACTCGGCAGACTGTGCTTCCTTTTTAGTGTTCGCGGTAATCATGATAATGGTGCCAGGTGCAGCATCTCCCCTTGATCTTCTCAGATGATCGGTTTAAGTGCATTTTGAACCTGATTCAAATGGTGTCCACATGGTCACAGCATCTGTCCATGTTGGAGTCCATAGACCCGGCAATATGAAGAGTTAAATGGAAATATAAGCCTCTTTCTGGATTGAATCATGAATAAAAAAAATTACCTTTCGTTATTGTCCTCGTCCTGCAGAATCATATAATGTAATTTGTTCACTGTTTCCCTTTGATTGTCAGCTAAAGTTGCATGATAAAAATTACACAGGGAGAAATATTAAGGTATCTAAAGACAAATGCCTGAATCCGGGGATGGAGTTATCCTGAAGTAATGTGTGTGTCGGAATGGGAGATTCAGCCCCCATATCAATTGTGTCACAAACGTCAGCACATCGTGAGTTTTAATGCGCTAAGTAACACAAGCCAGGGTGAAAAAAATTGTGGGCTTAATGCATCAGCTATATCGACGAATCCCTAAAGTAAGTTTCTGAAAAATGTTAAAGGTTCCGGCAAAAGGATAATTGCTTTCAAGATGAGGAAAAGTTATTAATATATTTTCAACTCAATGAATCATGTTTAAATACTGTTTATATATAAACGACGAAAGGGTTTTTTATGAGTGAAAAAGAAAAGATTACCATAGAAAATATTGTTGCATCAACTTCACTGGCAGAGCATCTCGATCTTAGCAGGATAGCATTGGCACTGGAAGGATCAGAATACGAACCGGAACAGTTTCCGGGGCTTATATACCGATTGCAGGATCCCAAGACCGCAGTTCTTATCTTCAGGAGTGGGAAAGTAAACTGCACGGGGGCAAAAAATCTTGCAAATGTAAGGCTTACCATTGAGAAGATTATACAGAAATTAAAGAAGGCGGGCATTGAAGTCTATGACAACCCGGACATAGTTGTGCAGAACATTGTTGCAGTTTATGATCTCGAAGCGGATCTGAACCTTACTGATATTGCAATGTCACTTGGCCTGGAAAATGTTGAATATGAGCCGGAACAGTTCCCTGGGCTGGTATACAGGGTTGAGGAACCAAAGGTGGTTCTCCTTCTGTTCGGTTCCGGAAAGGTTGTGTGCACAGGCGCAAAAGAAGAGAGTGAAATAGAGCAGGCTGTGATAAAAGTCAAGAAGGAACTTCAGAAAGTGGGTTTAATCTGAATCAATGAGTATCTCCCTGAGGAAAGAAGTGGCATAAATGCCTTTTCCAAGGGAAAAACCCAGGGTATTTTTTTCAAGTATTTTCAAGTCGACCGGTTTTGCGGAAATAATTCTTCTCTCTCCTGAAGATGACATTGAAGGGTCTGAAGCAATCCGGAACATTTCCGGGGAAACTTTCTCCTTTTCCATTATGCCAGCTTCTATTTCTCCCTGCAATCCCCCTGAAAGGGTTGTATCATATCCTATGAGCGGGGCAGTGACACGCACCCGATCCGATGCTGAAAGTCTTGATATCTTTTCAATATTGAATCTCGAGACCTTTATGTAACCCTCGTTCACAACAGGGTTGAAATACCTGTCAACAGGCACTGCAATATCACCCTCAGATACTTCAGAGAGATTCCCCATTCTCTTGAACCTTTCAGATACCATCATATTGAAAAGATAGGACTGGTATGCGTGGACAAAGATCATTCTCAGGTTTACAGGAAAGTTGGCAAACGCAGATCTGAAATCACCCGTTTCAACGATATGGCTCAACAGCGACCTTTCAAAATTAAGGTGCATTGGAAAATTTTTCAGGGCCTCCCCTGCATCAAGTGTCCTGTAGAACTCCAGCCTGAAGTCCTCAGTGTCTATATCTGGGTCTCCGATGTATCTTTTTACGGCTTCATCAGGGTTTCCATTCACTATATATTTCCCTATTTTATGGGTATTCGTTCTGACAGATCCAAATCTCTGTATTCCAAAATAGTTGGGAAAACCGCCTTTTGATGATATGTCATCGTAAATGGACATTATCTCTGCATCATGGTCTTCCTGATCTTCAATGCTTATCCTGAAGTAATTTCCAAGAAGATCACCAAGTTTAAGCATGCGGTCACTCCGGAAAGTCTCCAAAACTTCCACATCACCGAGCCTTGATGCTTCAAATCCGGAAGGGGTGTTTACGCAGAAATATTGTGTTGTAACGGCAGTCTTGTCCTTGGTTCCGGCATATGTGATCCTCTTCCTGCTCACGCCAAGCTCCCTCGCGAGCCTCATAAGAAAGCGGTTATTATCCCAGTTCCTCAACCTGATCCTGAGATAGAGGTATTTCCCGTCTGGTTTTCTTGGAATTTCTATGGGAATTTCCTCAACCATGAAATCCTCAGGATCACTCTTTATTTTCCCCGGGATTCCAGGATATGATGAAATTCTGGCATATATGCCGGTTTCCATCTCTTTTTCTTTAAATGGCATTTCAGTAGTATTTTACAACCTGGTACATGTTGTCTCTTTCAACAGGGATCATGCCTATTGATCTCAGGTTGTTTATGATTGCCTCTTTCCTGAGGTTGCCGACACTCTTGCCTGTTGCCGGAATGACTTTTTCATCGTAGATGGTTCCACCCCAGTCATTTGCTCCGAACAGTATGGCCATCTGGCCCATCTGCAGTCCGTTTGTCAGCCAGGAACTCTGTACAACCGGTATATGCCTGTTCAGTACTATCCTTGAGATTGCTATATTCCTCAACACGTCAAGTCCTCCGGCCCTGAATTTCACTTTTCCCTCTCTCTGGAGCTTTGTGTTGCCCGGTTCAAAATTCCATGGTGTGAATGAAAGGAAGCCATTGTATTTTTTCTGCAGGTTAACCAGGGAAATGAGGTGATCAGCTTTATGCCTGCTCTCCTCAACATGCCCGAACATCATTGTGGCAGATGTCCTGACACCGAGTTTATGGGCCTCCTCCATTATTTTCAGCCATTCCTCTCCGCTGTTGAGTGGCCTTCCCAGTTCCTTCCTCACGTCTGCTGAAAATATCTCTGCTCCTGCACCAGGAATGGTCTGCAGTCCACTCTCCCTGAGTTTCGTTATAACCTGTGCATAGGTCATTTTCTCTTTCCTTGATATAAATGAAATCTCTGAAGTTGAAAGGCCGTGTATTCCCAGCCCCGGAAATCTCTCCCTTATTGCACTGAACATATCGGTGTAATATGAGAATGGAAGTGCAGGGTTGACTCCTCCCTGTATGAGGAGCTGCCTTATCCCGTACTTCGAATAATAACGTCCAATCTCATCAATCACCTGTTCCTTTGTCAAGGTATATGCGTCATCTTCGCTGCCGGTTCTGTAAAATGCGCAGAAATTGCATCTTACATTGCACACGTTCGTGTAATTGAGTATGAGGTTAGAAACGAAGGATACGTATCTGCCCGTGATCCTGTCTGCCACATTTCTGGCAATTCTCCCCAGCTGGTACAGGTCCGCCTCATCATACATGTAGATAATTTCTTCCTGGCTGATATCCTCACCTGAAAGTGATTTTCTCTCGATTTCATAAAGAGGATCAGAATATTGAAACATGACAGCAGATTTTAATATGTCTAATAAGGTTTGTTCATTATAAAGTCATGGGGTTGCGGAAGCATGGCAGCATCCAAAAAACATCCTTATGGTTCATCTCGGGTAAAGCCCGCATTTTTTTATAATTCCCAATATTTTACTGATAGCTATGTCATCAATGTATGCAATTTTTACGGCAAAAACTGGAAATTAATATGGAAAAAGCGTTAAACAGTGGTATCTGAAGATTCATTATCCATATACACTTCATAAAACATTATTAGTTGATATTGCATATTGAGCACATGGAATTGATGGGTGGTTACCCGGAAGAATACTGGTTTGATCAACTGAATGCAGATAAACCTCTAACTTACAGCGAATCACTGAAGCTGATGGAGGAACTTGACCTGTTCTCGCTTATGGATCTCGGGAATCAGCTCACATCAAGACAGGTTGGAAACGTTGTTTCATATGCCGTATCATACAATATAAACTATTCAAATTACTGTGCTGCAAGCTGTCCAATCTGTGCATTTTATGTGCCCATGGTCCTGAAAGGCAAAAGCAATAAGGGCTATGAACTCACTGTGGACGATGTCCGGAAAGAGGTTGAGAAAGCGAAATCCCTCGGATCCACAGAAATACACATTGTTGGAGGATTCAACTCGGATCTGCCGGTGGAGTATTACGAGGAGATATTCTCAACAGTCAAGAAATACGATCCGGATATAACGCTCAAGGCACTTACAATACCTGAAATTGATTTCATTGCCAGGACAACCGGTAATTCAATCAGGGAACTTATCTCAAGGCTCAGGGCTGCCGGAATGGATGCCCATACCGGGGGAGGAGCTGAAATATTCAACCACGATGTCAGGGTACAGGTTTCTACAAAGGAGAAGATTAGCGGTGAAAAATGGCTCGAGGATGCCAAGATAATTCATTCCATGGGCGTAAGGGGCAATTCAACAATGACGTATGGACATGTGGAGAAATGGGAAGATATAATCGATCACATTGTAAGGTTAAGGGATAACCAGATTGAGGTTCCCGGCTTTCTTTCCTTCATCCCCCTGAAATTCAGCATAGAAAACACTCCCCTCCAGAAAATGGGGAAAGTTACCACAGCGTCATCCGGTGAAAAAGATCTGAAAGTGATTTCGCTTGCCAGGATCATTGCCGGAAAATACATCAGAAACATCAGTGTATACTGGGTTGCACTTGGGAAAGAAATTGCCCAGCTTGCCATAAACGGGGGCGGAAGTGACCTTGTAGGTACAGCTTTCAGCGAGAAGGTTTTCGGGGCAACTGACCGAAATGAAGGATCATCGGTGGAAGAACTGAACAGGATGGTTAAACAGGCAGGGAAGATTCCGGCCCAGAGGGATACTTTCTATAACATAAAACACTACTTCTAGGAAAAGTGCAATTCATGATATCCCTAATAGACTTCACGCACAGTTTTCCTCTCATCGGTGCACTTTCCTCACAGACAAAAATGTCAAAGGGGAGCCCTGCAGACAACCTCAAGGGAGTACTTGACGGGAAATATTCCACGGCTATGGTTTCCCTTGTTTCGTATCTTGAGAATTCAGATGATCTGGAACTCCTGAAAGGCGCAAATATCCATACAAAGGCTCAGACGCTATCAACTCTGTTAGTATCAGGGGGAAAGGATCTGGCTAACAGGATGGAAGTTGCTGTAACTGCACATACCAGGACCACAGAGCTTTACATGGATCTTGTACTCTCCAGGATGGGTATAAGCCCCAAAAAAATATACAGTAAGGCAACCGAGGCCGCTGATCTGCTTGAGGAAGCCGAATTTGCACTTGTAATTGGTGATGAGGCGCTCAGGTATTTTCACGGGGATGGAAAGATAATACTTGACATTGGCTATGAGGTGTCGCATTTCTTCAAGCTGGAGCCTCTTTATGCAGTTACAGTTGCGAGAAAGGATTCTGTGGACATGGACGAGGCCCGGATACTGGAAAAATCAGTAAACCTGAGCCGTGGTTATATCATTGAATCCAT
>JAKBSB010000282.1 GCA_021845155.1 Thermoplasmata archaeon | reverse complement strand
ATCTTCATAAAGGAGATCGGGGATGAACTTCTCAGGAAGAAAGCTCTACTGGGTAAAATCGTCAGCCTTGAGACCGGCAAGACCCAGGTTGAGGGGGAAGGCGAAATCCAGGAAATGATTGATGTTGCATATTTTGCGACCGGGGTTTCCAGGCAGCTTTATGGGCTGACAATGACCAGCGAAAGGCCGGATCACAGGTTATCAGAGCAGTGGATTCCAATGGGCATAGTGGGCGTTATTTCAGCTTTCAATTTCCCTTCTGCAGTATGGTCGTGGAACTCCTTCATTGCAGCTGTATGTGGTGATGTGGTCATATGGAAGCCGTCGACCAAAGCCTCGCTTGTGGCAATCGGCGTCATTCACGTAATAGAAAAGGTCCTGAAAAGGCTTGAAATGCCGCAGATATTCTCGCTCATTGTCAGCAGGGGTTCGCATGGTGGTGAATGGATTTCCACGGACCACAGAATACCGCTGGTATCATTTACTGGCTCCATCCCTGTTGGGAAGAAGATTAACACAACCGTTTCATCAAGGCTGGGAAAGACAATTCTTGAGCTGGGGGGCAACAACGCAGCAATAATCTCGTCAAGAGCAAACATGGATATCGCCCTGAAGGGACTGGTATTCGGTTCACTGGCAACAGCGGGGCAGAGGTGCACATCCACAAGGAGGGCAATAATTCAGGAAGATGTATACGACGAATTTGTAAAGAAACTTAAGGCAGCATATTCCACGATCAAGATAGGTAACCCCATGGAAAAAGGAGTTCTTGTGGGCCCGCTCATAGACAGTGAAGCGGTGGAAACATACCTTGCTGCAATAGAGACGGCAAAAAAGGAGGGTGGAAAGCTGCTATATGGAGGGGAAAAGATCACAGTTCCCGGAATGGAACATGGATTTTATGTAAAACCGGCCATTGTTGAGGCAAAGAGGTCAATGCCCATAGTCAGGGAAGAAACTTTCGGCCCTCTCCTCTACGTCTTCAAGTATAAAACAATTGAAGAGGCGATCAGTATCCATAATTCCGTGCCTCAAGGCTTATCATCAGCCATATTCACAAATGACCTCACAGAGGAACACCTGTTTCTCTCTGCAAGGGGTTCAGACTGTGGCATTGTAAACGTCAACACAAGCACGGCAGGTGCAGAGATAGGGGGCGCGTTCGGGGGAGAAAAAGAAACAGGTTCAGGAAGGGAGAGTGGAAGCGATGCCTGGAAAGCCTATATGAGGAGGCAGACAGTTACCGTGAACTGGGGCAAAGATATCCCACTGTCGCAGGGGGTCAGGTTCGACTTCTGATCCCGGCCATAATTACTGTGAGTAATATGAAGCTCACTAATCCTCTTTAATGAAAAGAATATTTTGACTGAAGTGGCACAGAGAAAAGATATCAGGGATCTCAGGATCATCAGGTCAGTGGAGCTGGTTCCGACCAGGACTACAGCATTATCGGATATAGTGGATGCAGGAGTCATGCTTGCTGATCTGTCAGATATGTTCACTGCACCGGAAAATCCCAGGGGACTTCCCGGGATCGACCCGGTCATAGCGCTTTATGAGGCAACAAGAAACAATGACATAATTCCCATGCCCCACATAACTCCCAGGGACAAGAATGCCCTGTTCATCAGATCACAGGCCATAACAGCCCTCAAGTTCGGCATAAATCACTTCTTTGTCATAGGGGGTGATCCAATAAATCCTGAAGCTAATTCAAGGGAGGTCCGGGAGATTGATGTTATGGAAACAATATCTGAAATAAGCAGGTCCGGGAAGCTTGTAAAGCCACAGGATGGAGTTATGTCCAACATCGTGGTTGGAAGTGCAATAAACCCTTACAGATCCAATGAGGAGGAAATAGCTTCAAAAAAGATGGAGAATGGATCAAGCCTCTTCATCAGCCAGATTATATTTGACCCTCAGCTTCTGGAAAAGGACTGGATAAAGAAGAGAAATTTTAAGATACTGGCAGGGTTCATGGCAATCAGGAAGAAATCCCAGGTGGATTTCGCTGAAAAGCTGCATATAAACATGCCCGCAGAGATCCGTGAGAAATTTCGGAATTCGGATGATATCACCACAACCTCGAGAAATGTCATACTGGAGGCTTTCGACGGGCTGAAAGGATATGTTGATGGGATACACCTGATGCCAATGGGTCACAATGATCTTGCAAAGGATATACTGGAGTGCATTTGAAATGACAGAAATAAAAGGTTTGATATATGGAACATACCCCAAGAATGACGAATTGAGGATTAAGATAGGAAGATGGGAAAGGGGAGTTATTAAGGGACAGGAAATTGAGGCAGAGATAAGCAGGGAGAAGAAAGTTAAGACTGAACTTTTCAGGAATACCGGATCAGATTACACAGATCCACTCTTCAACTGGTATGACATATTCAGGCCATTCACATGTGCAACAGATGGAATTGCTCCAGGCCCATTGACGCGATACAAGGAAACAAACACTTTCTACAGGCTCCCTGAGGTGGACCATGTGGGCAGGATGAAGGTCAATCCCTCCGAATTCAACGAGATTGAAGAAAATCCGCCACTTCCCC
>JAKBSB010000281.1 GCA_021845155.1 Thermoplasmata archaeon | reverse complement strand
TATACCCTGAGTGAAAAAGAGGATAAGTCCCTGGATCAGATTGCCTCGGACGTGAAAAGAAACCGCACTACTGTATACAAGAATATACAGAAACTCAGCTCCCTTGGTCTTGTAAAAAAGGAGATGAAATGCATCGAGAGCGGGGGGCAGTATCTAGTCTTCAGGTCGCTTGAAGGGCCGGAGTTGAGAAAGGTACTGGAAACAAAGGTGAGGGAGACCAAGGACAGCCTGGATGCCATGCTTGAAAAATTCAGTGAATATTACTGATCTATTTTTCAAAAGGCTTTCTTCTTTATATAATTGTATATGGAGTCAAAGAAGTTCCTGCCTAGTATATTCTCATTGGAACCATGGGGCAGTTTCCCGAAAAAGTTGTAAATTCGCTCTGGGTGCGGCATAAGGCCGATCACGTTACCCTGTGAATTGCTCAGTCCCGCTATTGACCCGGCAGAACCATTGGGATTCCACGGGTATGAAGCCTCACTTCCATCAGGCATGGAGTATCTGAACAGAATCTGCCCGCTTTCTTCCAGATTATTGACAAAATTGCGGTCTCTTGCTGTGACTATCCTCCCTTCCGCGTGCGCTACTGGAACCATGTAGGGGAGATCCTTCTTAATTTCCCCAAGAATGCGGTTTTTTCCTGTGAGTTTCACATAGGACATCCTGCATTCAAACCTGTTGGAACTGTTTGGGGCCAATCCCACTTTCCTTTCCATCCTGCCATCCAGGTCAGGTATGAATCCAAGTTCGGCAAGTATCTGAAAACCATTGCACACACCTACCAGGGGCTTTCCATCATCCACAAATTTTTCCAGGTCTTTCATAGAATACTCCGCAAGCCTTGCAGAGAAGATAGATCCTGCCCTGATATAATCACCAGCAGAAAATCCGCCTGGCAGGAATATGGAGGAAAAATTCTGGAGGTCCTCCTTCCTGTTCTTGAGTTCGTTTATATGTATGTATCTGGGCTTGAATCCAGAATCCTGAAATGCATGAAAAGCTTCATCTTCGCAATTTGTGCCTTCCATGCGCAAAATTGCAACTTCAGGTTCTTCCATAAGGGATTCTCTTACTGTCCGCCTCTCCTTTCCTTTGCTTTCATCCTCAGTCCAGTGTAGCCGCATTTTCTGCATCTTTCAGCTCTGGGTGAGTTTCTAGCATTGCATTTCATACAAATCTTTTTGTTAAGTCTTCTTTCAACTGCTTCAGGGAATGCCATTATTTATCATCCTTTTGATTTATGCCGGATAATTTTGAATCAATATTAAAGGTATTGCATTGGAGTTCCTGGGAGTATGATCCGGAAATCAAAGCAGCCTCATACGTGTTCCAGTGCAATGATTTCCCATAATATCAGGAAAAACACAATGAAGTTCATCATCAGGGCAATATTGGCAATGGTCTTATCGTCACCCAATTTTTTCAATATTCTCCTGCGAGACGATATTTTCAGGGTATCTTTGAAGAATTGTCCCCCATCAAGAATGAAGAACGGCAGCGCGTTGGTTATCCCCAGCAGAAAATCCATCCAGAAAAGCCAGAACAGTGTATTGAAGAGTCCCCAGAATATAAATGGATCAAATGGCGTCGAGAATAGGCTTGCAAGTTTTCCCGGAATGGGTGAAAGGCCGGAGAAAGGGAGTGCTATTGTGCTAAGGGTGCCATACCATGGGCTGGTCAGCATGGATGTTCCCAGAACTTCGGACCTTATCTCATTGATTGGGAGGGAGCTGACACCAAGGTAACTGATCTCTACGCCTATGAAACTCTGGTCCTTGTATGAGGCACTGTTTGCAGTTGGGTCGTACTTTGCATAATAGTTGTATTTTGACCCGGTTACAAATGTGAAGTTGCTCTGCAAGGGACCACCATTTCCTGTGGTATAGTTGAGCGTGGTCATTCTTATTGTTGTGCCTGGGGTTATATTATTGAGGATATTGGTAAGCTGGGTTGAATTGTATACAGGTGTCCCGTCTATGGAGTAGATTATGCTTCCCAGAGATATATTTTTGTATGCAGGAAACCCTTCAATGGTGCCCAGTACCACAAGGCCCGCAGGAACCATTTCCCTGGCAGAAGCGCTACCGTTGAACACAATGACATCAGTCATGGTTCCAGGCATTATTGTTGAATTTTCCA
Source organism: Thermoplasmata archaeon (assembly GCA_021845155.1). The sequence goes on along the minus strand of JAKBSB010000281.1, from coordinate 423 downwards.
TTATGTTGTACAGGTCAGTGCCGGAATAATTTCCTATGGAAGTTATCTCGCTCCTGTCAGCAATGCTGCTGTATGATGAATTTGCCTGAACGCTTTCCACGTATAAACCCTGGTGTATTGGGGTTGCAAGTGGTGCCATGGCAAAGAGCAGGATCAGCAGGGCAACAAATGCTATCACTATATTTATGCCGGGCCCGGATGCAAATATTCTCCTTCGTATCACGGGATCAGCCTCAGTAACCTCTTTCTCATCAGGTTCTACGAATGCACCTATAGGGACTATAAAAAAAAGCGCACCTACTGCCTTTACTGTTATGTTATGCTTTTTTGCCACAATACCATGAAAAAATTCATGAATCACAACTGCGGCAATCAGCGAAACTGTTCCAAAAACAATCGGAATTGCCGGGTTAATGCCTGGCA
>JAKBSB010000280.1 GCA_021845155.1 Thermoplasmata archaeon | reverse complement strand
CCGTGATCTGGTCGATTTCATCGGTTTATAAACATCTTAAAAAGCTCTTAATTTTATTATATGGCTATTAACAATACTGGCACAAAATCTCAATTCTGTTCATTTTTCAATGCATACTTCATACCACTGAACTCTGAACAATTATTCTGAACGGCATATATTCGTGACTGATGTGCATTTGACGTGTATAAACACCGTTTAGTATCACGAACAGTTAAGTAAAATAAAACCTAATAAAGAGTTATGGAAAAAAAATTTACGGAAATAGAGAGACTTGAATGTTCACTCTGTGGAAAAAGTTATGATCCATTCAAGGTCCAGAACATTTGCCAGTGCGGTGGATCGCTTATTGCCAGATATGATCTGGAGGATGCCAAAGAGATTATGGACAGGCGTTCCTTGTCGAAGAGGGTGCTTTCACCCTGGAGATATCATGAACTTCTACCACTGAAGGATCCAGCAAACATAGTCACACTTGGTGAGGGGATGACACCACTTCTCTCAATGGACAGGCTGGGAGAAAAACTGGGACTGAAGGACCTCATGATAAAGGATGAGGGGATGAATCCAACAGGAACATTCAAGGCCCGTGGTGCAACTGCAGGAGTGTCAAAGGCAAAAGAACTTGGAATAGAATCTGTCACAGTTCCCACCAACGGAAATGCCGGTGCTGCGTGGGCCACGTATGCTGCTAGAGCAGGTATGGAATCTTACATAGTAATGCCAAGAAATGGTCCAGCTGTAACCCGGAAAGAGATAACCGCCGCCGGATCACATGCTTATCTCGTTGATGGCAGAATAACAGATGCAAATCTAATGTCCGAACAACTTCAGAATGAATATGGAGTGTTCAATGCAGCCACTCTCAAGGAACCCTACCGACTGGAGGGAAAGAAAACAATGGGTCTTGAGATAATGGAACAGTTAAACTGGGAGGCCCCTGATGTTATAGCATTTCCAACAGGAGGGGGTGTGGGACTCATAGGTATACACAAAGCGATCATGGAACTGAATGAGATGGGGTGGGTTGATGAGATGAAAACCCGAATGGTCTGTGTGCAGGCTGCTGGTTGTGCTCCCATAACAGAAGCCTGGGAAAAGAGAAAAAAGACCAGTGTTATGTGGGAGGAATCGGATACAGTGGCATTTGGAATGAATGTTCCAAAATCAAGGGGCGATTTCATGGTTCTAGAATCCCTGTATTCATCAGGCGGATATGCCACAAGTGTGGAAGATGATGAGATACTGCGGACTAAACAGCTTATAGGCAGGGAAGAAGGACTTTTTGCCTGCCCTGAGGGTTCATCTGCGGTTGCAGGGATTAAGAAGCTTCTTGATCAGGGTTTCATAGACAGGAACGAAAAGGTTATCGTGGTGAATACTGGAAGTGGGCTTAAATATCCACATACTGTTGATGCTTCATTGCCTCTCCTACAGCCAGGGGAGAGAATATCAATAGAAATGGAGGAAAATGTGAAGTGAAAACTGTTCTGTATATAGGTTTTCACCAATCGTGTCCCAGCTTTTGCCGGAATGAATTTATGCATTTTAATTTAAGGTGTTAAAACTTACTGGGTTTTTCAATTTTCAAGCTAGCCCAGGTCATGATTGGGTTGTTTTGGTTTACTTCCATGATTAAGGGTTTATCTGATCCAAAAATCAGAAAACAAAATAATAACATCACCATTCAATGATCATGGGACTATTCAGGCAACAATTCTTCTGACAGGTCTCCAATGAGACGGTGAACCTGAAGAGAAGGGATATACCTGCATAAATATATTTGAAGATTAATTGAAAGCTCGCCCTGATAATGCGGGGAAAAGACCATAATTCGCAATTCCGTCTGTTGAAACAGAAAACTCAAGTCACTTCAGGGAGTATCACAATTTCAATCTAATGATAGAATCTCGCTTTGACGATCATGTATGCCTCCGGTAAGAGGAGAATCCAGAGAACAAATGCCAGATGGAATTCCACCAGGTCAATTGCAGAGGCAACGATCTGTACTATTATTCCGTAAATGTCATGAGTCCTTCCACTTTTAAATCTCCTGACCCACTGATCAAATGGAATACCTGACTGATATCTGTCATTGAACAGGTGAGATATGAGATCTACCAGAACACCGAAACTGGCAAAGGAACCAACCTGGATAACCGTGAAGAAAAACAGGTTTTCACGATTGTAAAGAATCAGAATGGCAAATACAGCAAAGGCTAGAAGTGCCAGATACACTCCCTTTGTCTTACCTGTAATGAAAAAGTGCTTCCACTCCCTGAAATTTACATTTGCGGGCATTCTATTCTCCATGCATTAATTATGTGGGCAGTTTTAATCTTTGCGAACTGGGATTTTTTCAAGATAGCTCACTGAAACGCGATATATTTCAGGAACAGAAGAGAAGGTACATCTGTATATCTCATTTGATTGTCATCAGGAAGTGCGGTTGCAAGATTAATGTCTGAGCCCTTACAATTCACCATGATTCTCCTGGGAACGGAATCGCCCTGAAGATATATTGAAATCAGTGGAACTTGAATGGTCGCAGTTTGTTCAGGAAGCCCCAATTCC
>JAKBSB010000279.1 GCA_021845155.1 Thermoplasmata archaeon | reverse complement strand
CGAAGGCGTTGCGTCCCAGATATCGTGTATCTTTTCGTCTATTTTTTCACTAGACAGTACATCCGCAGGCACCGTTGTATCTATCCGGGCCTGTTTGCCAATGCCGGTTCCCCTGAATTTTTCAAGGTCCCTGTCTTCCACTAGATAACGTTTCACATCAAAGTAATTCCCAGCTACCCTTATAAATCTGGTTCTTCCATACCTTCCATGGCTCTTTGTGCTTGCTGTCAGAAGGCCAAAATCCTCCAGCTCTGTAAGTATGTCGCTTATCCTGCGGTTGGAAAGCTGTGCAAACCCAAGTTCATGGCATATGCTCTTGTAATTTTCGAATATCTCTCCGGTGAACATCATGGAACTGTCCATCTCCTGAGTAACAACTGCACTTAAAAGCACAATTTTAGACTGAAGTGGTAGCGTAGCAACCGCTTCCCTCATAACATCCATCTCAAACTTGTCCCTAGCCCTGTAAACCTCTTTATCAGTAACTTTAGTCGTCCCGTCCCTTATTGACACCTCTATGGCTATTCGCATGAGTTCCAGTGCCTTCCTGGCATCTCCATGCTCCTGGGCACCTATTGCCGCACACAGGTTCAGGGCTGAATCATCGATGGCCTTCAGTTCCGATATGGTGCTTATCCTGAATTTAAGTATATCCCTCAATTCTGATGCATTGTAGGGAGGAAACATTATGCTTTCCTGGTTCAGCCTGCTTCGGACTCTTGCATCCAGTGATTCCAGAAAGCCCGTGTCATTTGTTATGCCGATGAATGAAGTTCTCGTCATTACGGAATCATCACTGAGTTTCAATATCACGTACAGAGAATCTGGGCCGTTCTTTTTTATGATCTTGTCTATCTCGTCAAGAACAACTATCATGAATCTTCTGGAACGGTTCATCCTCCTCAACAGTTCAGAATATATCCTGTCCATGGGCCATCCCAGTCCAGGTATTTTATCCTCATTTTCCTGGGGTATTGCGTTTGCGATTTCAACGAGGATGGAGTACGGGGAATCAAAAACCTGGCAGTTTACGTGAAAGATCTCTATTCCAACCGGGTCTTTTTCCTTGAGCATTTTTGTGACATATGTTGTGGTGGAGGTCTTTCCTGTACCAGTTTTTCCATATATGAGCAGATTTGATGGTCTGCTATTATGGAAGACACTGCTCAGAGTCCTCACCATAAGGTCTATCTCCCTTTCCCTGTGTGGAAAAATCTCCGGCAGGTATGAACCCTCAAGAACTGTCAGATCAAGCGCATTATTGGTCATTTCAACGGAATATTTTTCGAACGGATTCATGTAAAATACCAGCGAAATATCAATAGGTTGTAGGAGTACTAAATATTTTTTGAATCGTATGCAGGATCAAATACATGACCAAAAGCTTAATCTGGCTCATATGGAATCACCGGAGATTTTTCTATCTTCTTAATAAGCCCTACAAGGTACATAGAACCTGTGACCAGTATAAATTCGGATTTTCCAAGACAGTAATCATATGCTTCACCCGGGTCTTTTATTGATCTGCTTTTCTCAAACAGATTCCCATACAGCCTGTTCAGCCTGTCGGGATCAATTGATCTAATCGGCTCTTCCGGAGTCGTGAATACTATATTTTCAGATATTTTCCTGAGCTCACTTAAGAATGAAAAAGGATCTTTATCGGAAAGCATGCCAACAAGAAGAAGGGGTTTTCTGTCCGTTATTTTCCTCAAACTTGTTGAAATGGCAACTGCAGCCGGAGGATTATGTGCCGAATCGACCATCACCATGGGGTCCCTCCTTACGATTTCCATCCTCGCAGGCCATCTTGTTTCAGAAATGCCCTTCTCAATATTGCGTTTCCCTATCTTTATCCCTGAGTTTTCCACCGCCAGCACCGCACATGCTATATTCCTGACCTGGAACTGCCCTATCATTCCAGATTTTATTTTATATGTGGTGACCGGAGTCTCAAGTGTGAAACGGTTTCCATCCATGGACATTTCCAGATCCACAATCTTTGTGTTCCCGTCAACTGTATATATGGGAGAATTTCGTCTCTGTGCTATGCTTACCAGCGTTCTGACAACCTCGGGCTTGTTGTCGCTCAGAACTACCGGGATTCCTTTCTTTATTATGCCCCCTTTCTCGTAAGATATAGCTGTAAGTGAACCTCCAAGTTTGTCTGCATGCTCAAATCCTACCTGTGCAATCACACTTACGAGAGGAGTTATGATATTTGTGGAATCAAGCCTCCCACCCAGTCCAACTTCAATAGCCGCATATTTGCACGAAGTATCCTTGAAATAATTGAACGCCATCAATGTGGTCACCTCAAAAAATGTAGGATTGCGATCGAACTTTGAAAGTTCCTCTATCTCATCTTTATGCAGTTCCAGGAATTTATCAATATAGCTGTCCGGTATTGATTCTTTTCCCGCAACTATTCTCTCGTTAAAATTTATGAGATGAGGAGAGGTATATAGTCCAGTCCTGTATTTCTGCCTGATTATATTGTAAATATAGGCGGAAACAGATCCCTTTCCATTACTTCCGGCTACATGGATGCTCTTGAAGCTATTCTGCGGATTTCCCAGGATCTAGATC
>JAKBSB010000278.1 GCA_021845155.1 Thermoplasmata archaeon | reverse complement strand
TCAATCCCTCGGCTGAAATCAGGCTGTGGAGCGTTGCCCGAAAGGGATAAAGAATAGCCTCCTTCCTCTGGCAAAGGAATGTCAACCAGCCAATCGTAGCCTAATAAGGTTACAAGCCCGGATGCTTTAGCTGAGGGGTAGTTGACATCTCTATTCTTCTGTGAAATTAACCTACTCTGTAAAATACCAATTTCTGGCAGATTCCTTATTGAACGTGATGTTTGTTTGAACACGAATTTTAATGGTTATTGTTTGCCCGCCATCGAAAGTATGTGACTTATAGTTTCTATGAGGATTGTGTCTGAAGCCCATCTCCGTTTTTTGAAATTTTCTATGCCTATGGAAATATCGGGATTGACGTTGTAGAATATAGGTTTTTCAGGGAATTTTAACATCAATTTTGACGACACCCAACCTTTGAGTCCTGATATGGTCAAAGAAAAACGAATGGTATTTGTGAATGCATTGGCAGCTTGAGATGGGGTGATTCCAATTACAGTTGCACCACATTTTTTAAGGATTGACAAGAGGTCAAAGCCGGCACTGAATGTACGGGCTGAACATAGTACATATACCTTTATTCCGGTGGCAGGACTGTAATGCTTCTCGTATTCCGTGAAGGTGGATGACAACCCTACTATCTCTTCCCATTCCTCGTGATTCAATCCTCTCTTTCCCGAGATCCATCTATTCATTTCCTGAAAAGTATACCCACCAATGGTATCTGCATTATTCTTAACGTTGAATTGACTTTCATACAATGGTGAGTGCCTCTCTATGTCATATCCTTCATCCACCTCCCAGGCTCTGCTTCCATAGAGGAAATAGGCTAAAATGTGCGCTAAATAAGAATTGCCTCCGCTGTTCTTCCGCAGATCCACTATTATATCATCTATGCCTTTCTCGTCCATTACCTTGAGAAGATCAATAATAGCCCCAGAAGCTGAAGGTATTCCGGATATGGTTTCCTCAATCCCCCTATTTGTTTCGATTCCCTGTTTTTCAAGGAGTTCTCTCAGGAAAGATTCACTTGCCCCAAATTTCAGCTGTGATTCATAGTTTTCCCTGTATCTTCTCATGGAATCTATCCTGAGGTATCCGATCCTATCTTCCAGTATGCCATATGAAATGTCTGATTCCGGAGATGCTGGAAGATCCAGCGAGTGGTGTTCTATTAGCATACCTGGAGCTTCTGTACTGCAAGGGATGCTAATCCTTTGGATTGAATTGCCCTCTTGAGACATCAGGGTGAATGTTATGTGATCCATATTGCCAGGGCCATTTCCAGTGAGAAATGAAACCATGCATGGATCTTTGAGTGCATCTGCAAGGTGGACAAGATTATTTTGCGTTCCGTTCGCACCCCTAATCTCAAGGATTCTTGACGACAAATCCTCTATTGGGATTCCGTTCACGGCTAGAAGACTGTGTCCAATAAGACGGGTATGCTTGCTTTCGTACACACCCATTACCACAAGCTTCTCCTCTATTGGATCCAGATCAATCCAGATTCGTCCCCCAGGGCAATCCAGCTGATCCATAAACGTATGGCCGTCCCCTATGAGTGCTGTAACTTTGCTCGTCACGATGTGCATCTGTGTTACGTCCAGAGTTTCCGGTAAGTTACTTATAATGTCATTAACCCGGATGTAAAACTTAACCTGTGAACCAGACTTCATAAAAGGATCCGGATGTGCCTCTGTTAATATCTTAAGAAGTCGGGATATTTCCAATAATGCCTCCTCTCTTGTGAACCTGCGAGTCATGTTTCCCATGTTCCTTTATGAACACAGTTCCCTAAAAATTTGCGATCAGTCATTCGACAAAGGAATGGACTATCCCAACAAAACGAATTCTGCAAGTATAATGGCAACTCATTCTGACTATGCGTTAATGGTATAAGTTTATATATTATATATAAATATATACCACAATGGGAAACAAGCCAATTATCCACTATCCGAGGTTAGATACCGTTCTCATGGTAGAAGATGCTCTGAGAAAAGCGGAAGAATATCCATCAAAGAGGCAACTTTGGCTTTCACTGGAAAAGAAAGTAATGTATCAAACATTCAACATAATCATTTCGTACCTGGAAGATTCAGGGAAGATCGTCCAGAATAAAGGTAAGATAATCTGGGTGTGGAATCCCGATCTAGTAAGGAAGTACAGTGATAGCAGGCTGGTACTTAAGTAGTGATCGACAAGAAGATCACTGTGGTGTTTGCGGATGAAGATATCCAGTGAGCATACTTCAAGGTGAAGGCCGATAATCCCTCACTCTACAAGTTTCTGGAAAGAGCGACAGACGATATTAAGACGAATCCTTTCTGTGGAATTCAAATACCAAAACGACAGATACCAAAATCCTACGTGCGGGATTATGGTATTACTAACCTATGGAAGTACAATCTACCCAACGCCTGGAAGATAGTGTATTCTGTTGCTGGAAACGAAGTGGAAATAATTGCGATATTGCTGGAGTGGTTTCCTCACAAAGAGTATAGTCTATGATAACGATAGCATTATATACACATAATATATACATTATTAACAATGAAAGCTGAAGAAGTCCTGAACCTGTTACAGATATCCAGGAAG
>JAKBSB010000018.1 GCA_021845155.1 Thermoplasmata archaeon | reverse complement strand
AGGTAGATCAATAGAAAAGACGGAGGACATTCCCACCTTATCTGATTCCATACTGACTGTTAAAAATGACCTGATGATTCCGGATGATTTCATGCCAGACTATATGATGAGGCTTGTTGAGAGCGGCGTTGAAGCAATAACGGATCGTATGCTCAGTGACATTCTGGGTAGAGATTACCTATTTCATCTGGTTTGTGGATTTGACAGTGACAGAAATGCCTATCCGGTTTCCATAATACCATCCACCTCTTTTTCAAGCGAACGGGACCTGGAACTTTACACATTGATCCAAAGCAAATTGAAAGATGTATTTGCAGAATTAAGTTCAGGTAAAGATTTTGAAAACCTTACTATTGGAAGAACGATCAGAGCGTTGATATATCAGCTTGAAAAAAACAAAAAAAGGGAACTGTCCGGATTTCTCTGGAAAGGTGAGAAAATTGATATCCTGAAATCCCTGGATCTTGTGGAGGAGATTGAAGGAAAGTCATACCTTAAACAGGGGATAGATTCATCTGAACTGGGACTTCTGTATTCAAGGTACAGAACAAAAATAGAAAGATTGAACAATAACTGGCTAAACACAAAAATATCACTCTGATCTTATTTTCATCAAATTCGGGAAGATGTGATATTCAATTTGCACTGGCATTCTCTCCACACTCTTTTGGTTAAAGATGCAGAAAATCTTCACCGAACAAAATAAGTATTACCGATCGATGTGTGAGATTATTAAATGCAATACAAATGGACTGTTTTGAGCAATACAACACTTGGAGTTTTAATGTCTTCACTTGACACAAATATTGTTCTGATAGCTCTTCCAACAATTGCAAGACAGCTTCCCGGTACTACATTGCTGGATCTGATTTGGATTCTCATAGGATACCAGCTCATCACTGCAGCAATTCTCGTCAGTTTCGGAAGACTTGCTGACATGTTTGGAAGAGTAAAACTTTACAATCTTGGATTTATAATTTTTACGGTTGGTTCGGCTCTCTGCAGCGTATCTTTCACTCCAGTTGAGCTAATCTCATTCAGGATGATACAGGGAATCGGAGCAGCATTCCTGTTCTCAAACAGTGCAGCAATTATTACAGACGCATTTCCAGTAAATGAGAGAGGCAAAGCACTTGGAACAAACCAGGTGGCCATAGTTTTTGGGGCGGCAATGGGGCTTGTATTCGGTGGGTTTCTTGTTTCACTGCTTGGCTGGAGGTCAATTTTCTGGGTAAATATACCAATTGGAATCTTTGCCAGCCTGTGGTCACATTTCAAGCTGAGGGAACTGGCCACAATTGAAAAAGGACAGAGAATTGATCTAACTGGAAACTTTACATTCGCAGGTGGCCTTGCACTCATACTTGTAGCAATAACTGTTTACTCACTTGGTTCGCTCAGCGGCCTATACGCATTGCTGATGATCCTGGTCGGAGTGACCCTGATCGTATTTTTCGTAATAGTAGAAATAAGGTCCAGGTACCCAATGTTCAACATGTCGCTTTTCAAGGTCAAGGCGTTCAGTTATGGAAGCCTTGCACTTTTATTGAATGCTCTGGCCAATGGAGCTGTAACAATCGTGCTTGTTTTCTACCTGCAGGGACCTACCATGAGGCTCACACCCCTGGTTGCCGGCATATTTCTGGTGCCGATGTCCGCATCGCTTGCAATAATTGGGCCAATCAGCGGGTTTCTTTCTGACAGATATGGGCAGCGGTTCTTCGCAGTTCTGGGGCTTGTCACGTCCATAATAGGTTTCGCGCTTTTGAGCCTGATAGGTTATACAATCTCTTTTACACAGTTACTTGTCCCGCTGGTGTTTGTTGGAGTGGGAATGGGGTTCTTTGCCTCGCCAAACCGGAGTGGAATAATGAGTGGTTCTCCCCCGCGTTATAGAGGGGTTGCTTCGGGAATGAGTGCTACAATGAACAATGTTGGGAGAACATTCAGTACAGGAATAGCATTTCTTGTTATTGCCATAGGTACTCCCCTGACCCAGTTAAAGTCCATTTTTGTGGGGTCAGCTGTACAGGGCAATGCACCTTGGGTTTCAGACTTCATAGCTTCGATACATTATGTTTACATAATAGGAATAGTGATGTTGGCCGCTGCTATCGTTCCTTCCTTGCTTATAAAAAAGAATGATTCTACAGTTTAGGTGTTAATGAGAATGGAAAACAACATAGATGATAGTAAGATTGATCGAAGAATATGGTTTCTGGCTTTCACAAGATTCATCAGAGCTCTTGGCCGGGTTTCATCTTTCATATTCCTTCCCATAATCCTACTCGAATTCTATCACCTTTCGTTTATACTGATAGGAGTAATACAGGGCCTGGCTACTCTGATGATGTCCCTTGTCCAGTATAATGCAGGCAAGTGGACAGACCGGGTTGGGAGAAGATTTTTTCTCATAATTATACCCATACCCGCTGCATTCTTTTATCTGATCATGTTTTTTGTAATTCAGGACAGACTTGATATTATCTATCTCATAGCTGCCTGGTACCTCACCATAATCATCAATGCTCTTCAATACCCGGCAATAGAGGCTGCAGTGGCAGATCTTACAAGTATTTCCAGGAGACTTACCGGTTATACTTATCTCAGGCTCATGGCAAATCTTGGTGCCGCCGCAGGACCGTTGATTGGAGGATTTCTTGCGGTTTTCGGGTTCCAGTACATATTTCTCGTAGCTGCCATTTCCACTGTTGTGGAACTTGTCATACTCTACTATTCAGTCAGTGAAACATATTTCCCGAAGAAATTAGCAGGAAAACCGGTGAAAGAAAGATTTTCCTTCAAACTGGACAAATTTTTTCTCTTATTTACAATAGTAGGTCTGTTTCTGGCTTTTTTTACAAGGCAGAGAGGATCCACCCTAACACTCTACATATTTGATTTTAAAGATCTTCCGATCACATATATAGGATATATTTACGCACTTAATGGTGCTCTGGTCGTGATTACGCAGCTTCCTATACTTTCGTTCATGAACAGACACTTCACCCCCATGGAGTGGCGTGGTGTTGGGCTTGTATATTATGCAGGAGGCTTTGTCCTCACTGCATTTTCAGGGAACCTTATCTTCTTCCTGGTTGTCATGTCCATAATGACAATTGGTGAGGATTTCCTTGCCCCCACAACACAGACAATTATCACGACACTTTCACCTGCGGACAAACGCGGAACCTATATTGGGATGTACAACCTGGTTACAAGTTTTGGGGCTTTTCTTGGAGCAATAATAGGACTTTTTCTTTTATCATACCTGAGTGAGAAACTGTCAGAATTCTGGTTTATATTCGCTGCCGGGACCTTTGTGGTAGCGATGGCGTATTTATTTATGGGAAAATCTTACAGAAAAAGAGTCGCTTTGCCGCAGAACATCCAGGTATGGAAATAACTATAATGGGACAATATGCCCCAGTTCCATCTTCCAGTCAGGAAATTTCTTGAAGGATTCAAAGATCAACGAGTAAAATTCTGTCAGCTGCATCTTGGGAATGACTACGTCGAAAGAAAACTGGTTTCCAACAAGCCTCTGGGGAAGCGCAAGTGTAACTATCTGCCTGTTTTCAGCTTCACGTATGTAATATTCAATAATGGGATTGATAAAGGTGGCCTGGTAAATACCTTCAGATGTGGAGATTTCAACAACATCTTTGCTGTCATTCTTCAGAAGCGAATGATTATCGTAATAAATTGCCTGGATGTTTCCTGCAATCAGATACTTGACCTCTCTCTCCCAGGTGCTGCCAAAAGTTGACATTGCAATATCTCCAGTTATATCCATATCATTGCCCGGAACTCTGCATTTTACCTCTACAGAATATAATGAAACTTTTCTGCTGATTGTCCTGAATGATTCCTCATAGCCATCGTTTGGGCCCAGAAGTTCTATGCTGAACATATCATACCGGCTCCAGTCTGAAGCAAACGAATTAGAGATGTTTTTGGATGCAGATCTGTGAAACCTGAAATAAACCCTTGTCAGGCCATCTTCTATCAGGACTGCATCCACTATGACTGAAGGGATATTCACAAAGTTTGAAAAAGAATCCAGGAATTTTGATCTGGTGATGTCCAGAGAAGCGAGAAAACCATCATTCCCTGTTTTGGGGTTGAATTTTTTAAGCTTTTCACTCAATTCTGTTGTTTTCCCATCACTGTAAGGTATATTCAGTACCGCCTTCGCACTATCTTTATGTCTTCTGATCCTTGCTATTATTTTTATTCCAAATTTTCTGGTTATTTCATTGAGGTCAGTGTCCAGTGAAAAGGAAAAAGTTCCTTTCATATCAAGTTTTTTATCAAATTCGGGGAATAACATATCTAATATATCTGTTGAGCGTATTTAAATAATTTCTCCATGGTTTCTGACCTACTCCCCCAAGTTAAACGGAGGTTCTCAATTTTTTTTCGTTTTCGCCTTCGTTCCTCACGGTCCGGGTGGTTCTGTGAGAACCCATTACCGGGTATTATGTTCGTTACCGATTTCAACAGTGCCTCATCATGGGTATCTGTGACCACTTTGCACGCATCCCTGTCTGCGTACAATCGGGATTCACCTTCATCTATATCATGTAGGATTGGAACACAGAGGTGTTCCCAACTTCTTAGAGAGAATTTTATAGAGGGAAATCTCCAGCATGCAATTTACCCTAACGAGTAACTGGCCACAATGCTTGAATCAAATTTGTTGCCTCCAAATGCAACTTCGGAAAGTTAAATTTCAAAATTAACTGTACATTACCATAAAAGAATAAATATGGATACTTTATACCTGTCCATATGGATTCCAAATTGAAAGTGGTGTCAAAGGAAAAGAACAGCATAACCATGGAAATGATAAATTATGACAACACTATATTAAGGCCGCTGGCCGATGAACTTATACGCGACGAACAGGTTGAAGAGGCAAGATATTACATTAAACACCCAATTATCGACAATCCCAAAATTTATGTAAAGGTAAAGACTGGAAAACCTCAGGCAGCAGTTAAAAGATCAATAAAGAAACTGAGCAAGATTTACGAAAACCTTGATGCAGATCTGGCAAAGGAAATTAAAAAATCTCAAGAAAATCAAAAGAATTAGATGCACAATAACCTTTTTCTTCTGGAGAAAAGCAGGGAAAACCCTTCAGCTTTCCTTAATGAATTAGAAGCAGTAAGAGGGACCTTTAATGATTTTGAAGTGCTGGAAGATAATCCATATTTCTCCCTAATATCTGGAAATTACAGAAGCCTTGAAGTATGTGCTTTTGTTAATAGAATTTCCATGGTTCTTATGACAGCAGATGAACCTGGACAGTTCAGGGATGCTGAACTCCCGCCTGGAAAATTTTTCGTGAGGTTCTGGGATTCAGGTAAATGCCATGATCAGAGAGTTGAGCCTTTCCTTGGAGATTTGCTTAATGGGAAGGGTAGAGTTTCTTTCAAAAATCCTGATTTCTTTATACGAATCGTACATTCCGGAAAATGGTACCTTTGCCTTGTCAAATATGAACGTTCAATTAAAGAGTTCGAACTGCGGCGTGCACCGATGAGGCCATTCTTTTCCCCGGTTTCGCTTCACCCCAAATATGCGAGATTCCTGGTTAATCTGACTCGTGCCCCGATGGGAGGAATCATAATTGATCCATTCTGTGGAACAGGGGGGATACTGATCGAAGCATCCTTCACGGGAAGGAGATCCGTGGGAAATGATGCATCCCTGAACATGGTACTGGGTTCAAGACTGAACCTTAAATACATGAAAATAAAAGATTCGAGGATAATACATGGTGATTTCTCCACACTGGGACCGGATGAATACTTTGATGGCATCGCTACCGATCTTCCATATGGAAGAAGCGCAGAGATTAAAAATTACAGCATTGAGGAACTTTATGAAAAAGCGTTCATTAAATTCCACGATCTACTTAAGAAAGATGCATACTGCGCAGTTGTGATTTCTGATTTAAAGATGCTGGAATATTCTACGGGACTATTTGAGATGGTCAGCCAAACTTCCGTAAGACAGCATAGATCATTAACCAGACATTTCATATCTTTAAAGAAATTAAAGTAACAGTTGGCACCTTCGTGAAACAGGTATCCCACCACTGCACGTCCCATAGACTGGAATGTGGTTGTTAGATTGTAGGTTCCCTTTCATCCAAGGAATGAACAAGTATGTACTCCCCATGGTGATAAACGATTAGTTACATTTATATAGAAGAACAAATTTACTTGTAAATGCCTTCTGAAAGAAAAAATAAGCATAACTACAATAACACAATCACTAACGAAATGGAGAAAAGCAGGATAAGAACTATGACACAGTACTATCGAGAATCAAAAATACTTGAAAACGAGAACAGGGATCTTAGGAAGGAGATAAATGATATAAAAGAGAGTTATATAAGGCAAAGAGCAGAGATGGAGAATTACCTGAAAGCAAAAGAAAGAGAGCTTAACTATGCCATTAAAAGTTCAAACCGCGACATGATCAGGAACTTGCTTCCTTTCATTGATTCTCTTGATTCTGCCAGTCTGAGTCCTGAACAGAAAGCGTTTCTTTCTCCACTGATAGATCAGATAAGAAAGATTCTTTCATCTTACGGGCTCAACGCAATAGAGGCAAAGGGCCAAAAATTCGATCCCTATCTCCACGAGGCACTTGCCGTAACCGATAAAGGCGAAAATGGAATAGTCTATGAAGAAATACAGAAGGGATACAAATTAAACGAAGAAGTATTAAGGACATCGAAAGTGATAGTTGGTAAAAGGTGATTTTATGGCAAAAACAATAGGAATAGATTTGGGAACAAGCAATTCGGCTGCAGCAGTTGTTATATCAGGGAAGCCTACAATAATTCCCAGTGCAGAGGGTGTATCCATAGGCGGGAAGTCATTCCCCAGTTATGTGGCATTCACGAAGGAGGGTGATCTTTTAGTAGGAGAACCTGCCAGGAGACAGGCTCTTTTAAACCCGGAAGGCACAATTTACGCCGCAAAGAGGAAAATGGGAACTGATTTCAAGTTCAAGGCTTATGGAAAGGAATATACTCCCCAGCAGATATCTGCGTTTATCCTGCAGAAAATAAAGAGGGATGCTGAGGCATTCCTTGGTGAACCTGTTAAGAATGCGGTTATTACAGTACCGGCGTATTTCAATGACAACCAGAGACAGGCAACAAAGGATGCTGGAATGATAGCCGGCCTTGATGTTAAGAGAATTATAAACGAGCCTACAGCTGCATCGCTTGCGTATGGCATTGATAAGCTCAATGAAAACCTGAAGATACTTGTGTTCGACCTCGGAGGAGGGACACTTGATGTCACCATAATGGATTTTGGTGAAGGGGTTTTTGAGGTTGTTTCCACATCCGGAGATACGAAACTTGGTGGAACTGACATGGATGAGGCGATCATCAAGTTTCTGGTGGATGATTTCAAGCAAAAGGAGGGAATGGACCTTTCCACCGACAAGTCCGCATACATAAGGCTTAAAGATGCTGCTGAAAAAGCAAAAATAGAACTGTCCACCACAATGACCACTGAGATTAACCTGCCGTACATAACTGCGAACCAGACTGGGCCAAAGCATCTGCAGTATACCCTTACAAGATCAAAATTCGAGGAGCTTATAAGGCCAATCGTGGAAAGATGCAGACATCCCCTTGAGGAGGCTATCTCAGCTGGGAAACTGCAGAAGAGTGACATAGCAAAGATCATTCTTGTTGGAGGACCAACCAGAATTCCTATGGTTAAAAAGTTTGTTGAAGACTTTTTTGGTAGGAAAGCAGAGGGCGGAGTGGATCCAATGGAATGTGTGGCGATTGGGGCTGCAATTCAGGGCGCAGTGCTCTCGGGCGACATAAAGGATATAGTTCTGCTGGACGTTACGCCTCTGACGCTTGGTATAGAGACACTGGGAGGCGTTTCGACACCTGTGATTCCGGCAAACACTACCATACCTACAAAGAAATCGCAGATTTTCACCACCGCTGCCGACATGCAAACTGCAGTAACAATCCACATAGTTCAGGGCGAAAGATCCATGGCCGCAGATAATGTTTCCCTTGGAATGTTCAACCTGATGGGAATCCCTCCAGCTCCGAGAGGAATTCCGCAGATAGAGGTTACATTTGATATAGATGCCAACGGAATACTGAACGTTTCAGCTGTTGACAAGGGTTCCGGAAAAAGCCAGAGCATTTCCATATCTGCATCAAACAAACTCTCGAAAGAGGAAATTGAGAAGATGAAAAAACAGGCTGAGGAGTTCGCGGAAACCGATAGAAAAAAGAGAGAGGAGATAGAAAAGGTTAACGGCGCTGAGACGCTTGTTTATACAGTGGAAAAGACCCTTGGTGATGCCGGCGACAAGATAGATGAAAACACCAAAAAGGATATACAGGCAGTGGTCACTGACATGAAGAAGGCAATTTCGGAAAAAGATCTTGCAAAGATAGACGAACTTTCCGAGAAGCTTTCCAAACAGATACAGGAAGTCGGAGCTAAGATGTACCAGTCTCAGACACCACCGCCAGACGATAGCCAGCAGACTGAAGAACAGCCGAAACAAGAATCCGAACCCAATCAGGGCCAGGATGACGAAAAAGTAGTTGACGCGGACTTCAAGGACAAATAATCCAGAACTGAGGAACAGTAATAATGGCAAAAGATTACTATCAGACACTTGGAGTTGATAAAACAGCATCTCAGGATGAAATCAAGAAGGCTTTCAGGCAACTCGCAAGAAAGTATCATCCTGATGCAAACCCGGAAAACAAGAAGGAGGCTGAAACAAAATTCAAGGAGATAAGCGAAGCTTACGAAGTCCTTTCTGACGAGAATAAGAGAAAAATGTATGACCAGACTGGATCCGTGGATTTCGGTTCCGGTAGGTCTGATTTCACATGGCAGGATTTTTCACATCAGGGCGATTTTGGGGATTTGCATGATGTGTTTGAAAGAATATTTGGTGGTGGATCTGGTTTTGGAGGGGGAAATGAAAGCTTTTTCGGAGGTTTCGGCAGCAATGAGCCAAACCTTGATCTTCTGACGGATCTTAAAATAACACTGAGGGATGCATTTGAAGGAAATTCAAGCACAGTAAAGTATAGAAGAAACGCCCCCTGTGATGAGTGTAAAGGAACCGGTGCAGAAGGAGGGAAACTTAAACGATGCACCACCTGTAATGGAACCGGCCAACAGAGAGTTGTACAGGGGCAGGGTTTCTTCAGGATGGTATCTGTAACAACCTGCAGAACTTGCAATGGAAGGGGATCAGTACCTGTTGCTGTATGTAAAGTCTGCAAAGGAACCGGGTCTATTCCAACAACAGAGAGTCTTGAAATCAAGATCCCAAGAGGGGCAGTTAACAACCTGAGACTCAGGCTGAGGGGAAAGGGTCAGTCTTATAACGGAAAAACAGGAGACCTTTACGTGCAGCTTGTAATACCAGATGATCCATTGATCAGGAGGATTAACGATGATCTCCAAGTTGTCCAGGAAATAACTTTTCCAGAGGCGGCTTTAGGTGGAGAACGAACGATTGAAGTGTTTGGCAGGCAGCATTCAATAAAGATAGTTGCTGGAACACAGCCTGGGGATATAATCAGGGTCAGGGGATCTGGCATGCCTCACCTTAATGCAAAAGGTTCAGGGGATCTCCTTGTTGTAATGAAAGTTGTTGTCCCAAAACACCTTAACTCAAAACAGAAAGAGCTGATTTCCGGATTGATGGAAGAAGGAGAAAAGAAACACTCATGGCTCAGGATATAAGGTTTATATTTTGAACTCCCTGGATTATTTATATATGGAGAAAATATTTACTTCTGAATGTTAGTGCCTTATTCCTCTGTTTCCAACAACCCCACAACACCGAGTTTTTATTCTTATCTGTTCCTTCTGGTCATTATAGCATTCATAGCTGTAAGACGTGTGTCGAGAGGGGTTAGAGGATCACCTTTCAGAATATCAAGAGTTCTTCGCGCACCAGTTCTATATGGTATACTATCGGTGATTTTCATATTCGTGCTGAGTCCTTTCAATTACGACATTTATGCAACAATACTCTTTTTGCCTCTTGGATTGATCCTTGGACTCAGATTTGGGAGTTCTGTATCATTCTTCATGAATGGAGATGTGGTTTACTATAAAAGAAGTCAGGCAATACTGTTCTTCTGGCTGATATCGTTCATGGCGAGGATAATACTTGAAGTACTTTACCCCAATGTTGTGTTTGCAGAGATATTTGTGGATGCGCTTCTGGCTTTGACCTCTGGGTTAATCACGGGAGAAGCTTTTCATCTAATAGACCGGGAAAAAGTCTTTGCCGCTGAAAATTTGTCACGAACAGTCTGATTTCTTTGGCTGTTCAAGGACAAGGAGCCACAGTTATGAGGATGGTCCCCTGTTTCAAAAAGTAATCTCACCAGACATGTTCGAAAAGCAAAGATTTAAATTGACCTTAAACAATCATAACTGTGAAGATTCTTGTAGCCTTTGATAATTCATCAGCATCACGGGAAGCGATGAAATTTGCCCTAAAACTCAAACCAATTGTGGATGAATACCTGATCGTGTATGTTACACCGACAGTGGTTGGTTCAGGACCCACTTTCGACTCATATGTTCCCCCCTCTGTTTATGTTAAACAGGAGGAATCTGCAGATAAAGTGATAAAAGAAGCGAAAGAGTTTGTGGAATCTGAAAAAATCAATGCAAGGTTTCTGCAACTTGATTCCTCTGGTGACCAGGTTGCGAATGTTATGGTAAGAGCCGCAAGAGATAATAGTGTGGACCTGATAATAACTGGGACAAGAAAACTTTCCGGGCTAAGCAAGGTTCTTCTGGGATCTGTCAGTTCAGAACTCATAAAACTCAGTCATATTCCAGTTCTTGTGGCACCTCCCCAGGAATGAGAATTCTTTACAGTATGTTGATTCGGTTGAACATCGTGTAAAGATTGAAGATAATAGTTGGTAACATCAGGATGTTCATCCCGTCAAGAATGATTTGTTCAGATCCACTCACTACCATTCCAATGGCTGAAAATAAGACTTCAGAAGACGATTTTTGATCTGCTGTTCCACACAGGTTCTCTTTTTGGGTAGCAAGGCTAGTTCTGTGATAGCTTAATATAGGCTTAAAAGATTAACCATAAGGTAAAATGGGAAGTATCAGGTCATCAAATATAAAGCATATTTCAATCGATCTTGTCGAAAAAAATGAGAATGTCTTCGGTGTGGACTTCTACAAAAATAGAGAGATACTTGAAGAGAATCTTAAAGATGTATCAAAGAAGACAACGAATCTTATATCCGGTTACGTAACCAGATACGTTTTGAAAAAACTCTCAAGGGTAAAGAAAGAAATGGAAGATGTTGTTCCCGAGGAATAGCCACATAATTTTTTGTAAGCAGAACACTGTAGATGGATCTTGACTGTTTTGAATGTGTTCATAACATCTTCCTTACTGGCAAAATAGGATTGGATTTTCTGGTGTAATGGTTGAGTGGTGAACCATCGGTTCGTGTGGATAAAGGACTTTTTCTAGAACCCGATGATAACTGGTTTGATTGATAATTAGCCATATTACTAATTTCCCAGAGTAAAAGAGATTTTGATACTTACATGAAACTGGAGCTTATGGAAATCCCCGATCGTTGTAAGTAGTTGTTTCGCGAAATAATATTATTTGAAATGGACATTACTGACTGATAGCTATGGATAATGTTTACATTCTCTCTGCAAAGAGAACCCCAATTGGTAAATTTGGAAAGTCTTTTGCAGCGGTAACTGCACCGGAACTGGGTTCAGAAGCAGTAAAGGGTGCCATTAAGGCATCAAGAGTTGTGCAGTCAGATATTGAGGAAGTCATAATGGGCAATGTGCTGCAGGCTGGAGTTGGGCAGAATCCAGCTGGACAGGTGGCGACCCTGTCTGGATTATCCAGCGAAGTCACAAAATATACAGTCAACGTTGTCTGTGCATCCGGCATGCTGGCAGTAGAACATGCATACAGAGAGATTGCGCTTGGAGAAAAAAGTCTTATAGTCGCAGGAGGGATGGAAAGCATGAGTCATTCTCCATTAATGGTTCCTTCTGAGGTGAGATGGGGGGCAAAACAGCTGCTCAACAAAAAACTGGAGTTTATGGATTCCATGCTTAACGATGGCCTTCTGGACGCTTTTTATCATGAGCATATGGGAATTTCTGCCGAAAGATCTGCAAAGAAATTTGAAATCACGAGAAAAGAGGCTGATGAATATGCACTTAGAAGCTTTGATCTCGCTCACAGAAATACTGAAAAAAACTTTTATTCAAATGAAATAGTTCCAGTGAGTGGAATAAGCAAAGATGAAGGAATTAGAGAGACTACCTTTGAGGAACTCCAGAAACTCAAGCCTGCTTTTGGTGGAAATGGGGTTCTGACCGCAGGAAATTCATCACAACTTTCTGATGGTTCATCAGCACTGGTAATTGCTTCCGAAAAATACGTGAACGATAACAACCTTAAACCTCTGGCAAAAATAACAGCGTTTGAATCGGCATCACTTGAACCAAGGGATTTTGTTGAGACGCCGATTCCATGCACTAAAAAGTTACTTTCCAGGACAGGGACCAAGATTGATGACTATGATGTGGTGGAACACAACGAAGCATTTTCAGTGGCTTCTTTGATAGTGCAGAGAGAGCTTGGAATTGATATGGACAGGTTCAATGTGAGAGGAGGTGCAATAGCCATAGGACATCCTTTAGGAAATAGCGGGTCCAGGATACTTGTGACAATGATAAATTCAATGATAAGTGAAAAACTCCAGACAGGACTGGCAACAATATGTCACGGTGGGGGAGGAGCACACACGATGACCCTAGAGGCGATCAGATGAAAGTCACTGTTGTAGGGGCAGGGACGATGGGAAATGGCATTGCTCAGGTGTTTGCAATGGGAAATCATGAAGTTGTCCTGAATGATGTTTACCCTGAGGCACTTGAAAAAGCGAGAAGAAATATCCTCTCCTCTCTTACACGCCTCAATGGGAAGGGTCTGCTGAAGGATCCGGAGGATGCCATAATGGCAAGGATAAAATTCACAGGCGATGTATCCGAGGGAAAAGGTTCTGATCTTTTCATTGAAGCGGTTTTAGAACAGCCAGAACTGAAGAAACAGGTTTTTAAGACTATTAATGGTCTGGCTGATGAGAATTCCATAATTGCCAGCAATACTTCTTCAATCTCCATTAACCTCCTTTCCAGAGAAGTGAATGATCCCAGGCGCTTTCTTGGGATGCATTTTTTCAATCCACCTCCTGTTATGAAGCTAATTGAAATCGTTAAATGCAGCAGTACGTCAGAACGAGTTGT
>JAKBSB010000017.1 GCA_021845155.1 Thermoplasmata archaeon | reverse complement strand
CCCCTATATCGATATGCGAAGTGTCTATTCCAATTGAACGAAGATAATCCAGGTATCGCCTGTGCGTCTGGGAGGAAACTGAAGAATACAGATCAAATGGTACCCTGATCTTTGCTGCAACCATTGCAAAATTACCCGCAGTTCCGCCAAAAAGTTCTTCAACGTTTTCAGCGCTTTGTGAACCGGCTTTATTTACGTCCTTAACCCTGATCTTGATATCTATGTTGATATGCCCGAAGAATGCAAGAAATTTTTCCATGCAAAGGTATCTAATTGGATGTGATAAAATTTTTCAGATTTCAGGGTTCAGGACTGAAAATCCGACATGGCAGTCCTTGGGAAAACAATTCTGTCAAATTGCCTATCGTCATGAGGAACAAAAGACTGGTTCGATACTTCAGCCATTTTAAGTTCTGATATGAAATTTTCAAAAACTGATCTGTTCTCATAAACCACTATAGCCTTTTCCATTCCATTTCTGAACCCCACTCCATCCCTTGCTTTCTTAATCTGCTTTTCCCCTGAAATATGGATCATCAGGCGTAACGATCTGTCCTTCACTCTCTTCGCCACATCATTATCCCTGCTGAGATGGGCGTAAGCAGCCATTATCTGGACCTCCGAAACTATAGCATCCGGATTGAGAATACATATAAACCCATGTATGCTTGAAATAACAGAAATAAGCTTTTGATCATCTATTGGTTCCTTAAAAAATATATAGGAGATTTCAGGCTGCATTTTTTCCAGCTATTCCCTGCTGGCCACTGAATCCCTTCGGGGTTATGAAGCTCTTTATCCTTGAGAAAAATTTCTGTCTCTCAGGGGTCTCCACAAGTGCATTTTCCAGAACATCCTCGATAGTATCCACAGGTATTATCTGTATCTTGTTCTGGTGGTTTGAATCAAGCACAATATCATCATAGTTAGACCTTGGCACAATGACTTTCTTGAGCCCTGCCTCTATAGCAGCCTCCACTTTGGCAGTTACACCGCCTACCGGAAGAACTGCTCCCCTTACACTTAACGATCCAGTCATTGCAAGACTCTGGTCTATTGGTATGTTCTCTATTGAAGAAATGACTGCTGTCGCTATTGAAACGCTTGCGGAATCACCCTCTACACCATCATATGAACCAACGAACTGTATATGTATATCCATATCTGAAATGTCAATGTCACTAAGCTTTTTGAACACTGCTGAAACATTCTGTACAGCTTCTTTTGCTATTTCCCCAAGTTTTCCAGTTGCAACCACTGAGCCGTTTCCCTTATGTTGCGATGGCGTGACTTCTGCGACGATCGGCATAACAATACCCGTGAAATCTGCCATACCGGAATTTGCACCAAGAACTGCCAGGCCGTTCACCATTCCGACTTTTGAGCCTTCACTTATGAATGTCTTGTATGATTTTCTTATCTCTATCGATCTGTCAGCCACTTGCTGCTCCAGAGGTTTGCTCAGATTCTTTGCTTTCATTACCTGATCAGCAGTAACCACGTCAGATTTCTCGCTGATGGCTATATCGCCGGCCACTCTTACCAGGCCTCCAAGTTCTCTCAGCCTGAGGGTAAGCTTTCCCTTTCTTCCTGACCTTTTCTGTGCTTCCTTGACAATTTCAGTAATTGCATCTGAATTGAAATGCGGAATCTTCTTGTCCTTGATGACTTCCTGGGCTATGAACTGGACGATCTTTTTCCTGTTCTCCTCGTTATCATCCATTGTGTTGTTTACGTATACCTCGTATCCGTAACCCCTGATTCTCGATCTTAAAGCCGGATGGATACCCTGAATTGCATCCAGGTTTCCAGCTGCGACAAGAACGAAATCACATGGAATGGGTTCTGTCTGAACCATTGCACCAGCGCTTCTCTCACTCTGGCCGGATATTGAATACTTCTTCTCCTGCATTGCCGTAAGAAGGGCCTGCTGGCTCTCCGGCCTGAGAAGGTTCATTTCATCGATGAAAAGTACCCCTCTGTGGGCTTTATGAATGTTTCCAGCTTCGACCCTGTCATGTGCTGGAGTTTCCAGACCACCTGATTGAAAAGGATCGTGTCTCACGTCACCAAGTAGGGCCCCTGAATGTGCACCTGTTGAATCTATGAATGGTGGTTTGTCATTGGGAGAATGAGACACCAGTAATTTTGGAACCATAGCCCTCTCGGCCCTCATTGCAGGGTTTATTGCCATGGCCATGTAAACAAACGCTGCTGCCATTATTGCAAAGAATACAATTATCCAATCGGACAGGATAAAAGCAAAAACAACGCCAAGGAATACTATTGAAAGAATAATGAAAAGTATACTGCGGGATCTGTCCTTTTTTTCTCTCTCTGCTTTAATCTGGTATTGCCGGATTATCTCCTTCCCCTTACCTGCAGGGAGTGTTTTGACCTTCGGCCTGTTGCTGTCCTCAGGATTTGGGAAAACGATTATATCCTCAAGATCTTCTTTAGGCAGGAAATCCACCATGGACTGCGCAAGCATTGATTTTCCTGTCCCAGGATCCCCTATGAGAAGGACATGCCTCTTCTGGAGCGCAGCTTTTTTCACAACATCCCCTGCTTCCTCCTGCCCTATCACCTGATCAAAGAGAATTTTGGGAACCTGCACGTCCTTTGTGCTGGAAACGTTTAGTTTCTTTACCCATTCATCTACAGATTCCATTGAATTTTCCACACCTCTTTATTAAAATTTAATAAATAAGCCTTTCCTATTTTGAATAGTTATCAATACTTCGTTTCCTGTTAAACGTTCAATTAATGTCAATATTGAACAAAACACTTTATAAAAAATCAGGACGTAACTGAGGGACTGATACCGTGCACAGAGAATTTGTTCCCAAAGTCCATCTGTTAACACGTTGTAATATTTGAGTATTATAAACTGCAAAACGGAAAGTAAATTGAGAATGGGCTGAATTACCCTATCTCAACTGCAAAAACTTTCTTGTGGTTAAACATTGACTTCAGGGATTTCACGTCTTCAATGTATTCCTGGTTGACCTTAAAATACCTGAAACCATTTTTTGTCTGTTCCACAGAAATAAGACCAAGTCCGACAAGTGACTCCTCACCTGTGTACCTTACCCCTAATCCTTCAAGACATCCCTTAACGTTTGAAGGGTCCGACTTTATTGCTCTCGATATCTCCGAAAGATAGGATCTGTAAGGATATATTGAAAGCAAATAGAAAAGAACCTTCCTTCTCAATTCACTTCTGTTTAGTGATCTTATAATGTTTCCATCTGCTACCAGTTCCATGGCATAGCATCTCTTATTGTGTATATAAATATTTGCTGACAGTGTCTGATATATATGCCTACATACAATGGACTACACCGCCCTACCTACATAACCGCCATTTTTGTCCTACAAAATACTGACAAATCTGATGTTCCGAACGCCATGCCATGGCATTACAAGAATTCTTATATGCTATCATTATTAATTGACCGAATGTCATTTACAACCGGATTATCACTGAAGTTTTCAATATTCGGATCTTCCCACGGGGGAGGCATTGGAGGATCTCTCGATGGCTTTCCCGCAGGTTTCAGGCTTGATGAAGATCGCATTAAAATTTGGACCGAAAGGAGGAAACCGGGATCAAGCATCTATACATCACAGAGAAAAGAGGATGACACAATAAGGATGATATCCGGTTTCACCAATGGCTACACAGACGGTTCACCAATAACTTTTATTATAGAGAATAAAGACAGCATTTCAAAACATTATGATTACCTGAAAGACAATCCTAGACCAGGACACGGAGATATTACCTTATTTTACAAATATGGAAAATACAGGAACTATAAAGGTGGAGGTTTTCTTTCAGGACGGATGACCGCCCCTATAGTGGCAGCTGGATCACTGGCTCTCGAACTCCTTAAGGAAAAATTTGGAATGGAGATTATTTCCTGGATAGACAATATTGGTGGACTATATTTTGGCGAAACAGTGCCTGAAGATTCTGAAGATCCATACAGGTTTGAAACCAGATGCAGGGACCCGGAATCGGACAAGCTATCAAGGGAACTCCTGAAAGAGGTTATATCCAGAGGAGACAGTGTTGGTGCCGGAATAAGAACAGTGGTCACAAATGTGCCTGAAGGACTGGGTGAACCGTTCTTCGACTCTGTTGAGAGTTCCATTTCAAAGATGCTCTTTTCTATACCCGGACTGAAGGGAGTTGAATTTGGATCTGGTTTCAGTTTTCAGCAGATGAGGGGGTCTACTGCCAATGACACTTTTTATGTGGATGGAGGCAGGATTAAAACAAGGACAAACCACAATGGAGGCATTTTAGGAGGAATTTCCAACGGCATGCCTCTGGATTTCAGGGTTGTTATGAAGCCGACTTCATCTATACATATGGAACAAAAAACAGTAAATATTGAAAAAATGGAGGAAAGCACTCTCATGGTTACCGGAAGGCATGACCCATGTATTGCCATAAGAGCCGTACCTGTAGTTCAGTGCTCCACTGCAATCGCATTGCTGGACCTTATGATACAATCGCAAAAGATAGACCGGGTCTTAAAAAATTAAGATTTCATGAAAAGAAACTTAGACAAAAGCTACCATGAACCTGAACATTACAACGGAAAGAGCTACTGATGATGAAATTGTAATGATGATTGTGTATTTAGCGGTCTTGAGAGATGCAAAAACGCTCCCTATAAGTTTCTGGAAAGCGTTTTCATCTCCCATTCTCACCTGGGCTTCTTCCGTTGCCATTCCAACGCTAACTTCCTCAATGTTCTGTATCGCCTTGTTGACAGCAGCATATACGTAATCGGAGATTTCGCTTAAATTGCCTGAAATTCCCAGTGGATTTATATTCAATGTACCTGCGTTTACATAATGATTGTCAGTCGTGTATATCTCAACAGCGGATACAATATCCTTCAGTTTTTCCTCACATGCTTCTATTGCCTCGCGAGTTATGTTGTTCGAATCTGTCAGAACAATGGCGTTCAGTTTATCGCCAGTGTCGAATACCATTGCCTGAATACCCATAGATGCCAGATCCGGCATGGATGGAGTTACATGTCCGTATCCAATCCTTGCAGGATATTTGGATGGAAGCTTTGAGAATTCCCTGATGAATGCTTTGGGTAGAGTTGAGCAGTCCTGCAGTTCCGGTGCCCTCTCGTGGAAATAATTCTGGGCATCTATAGGGGCGAAGTTTTTCAGGGTGCTCTTTTCCACGGAATGGATCAACTTCATCCCTTCTTTCAGTGATACATCGTCAAATGACATCTTTTCCGGAATTATAGACCCTATTCCGAAATCGCCGAATTTCATTATCCCTATTGCCAGTTTTCCTACAGTCAGCTTCTTGAATTTTGACATGGTGTTTACATAATCCATGTGATCAAGAGACCTTCTCACTGCATCAGATATTGAATCTATATCGGATTCACCTGCGCAATTATTGCTGTTTGTGGTTGTTGTGTGAAATACCATGAGATCTGAATTCAGGTCGTTGAGCCTTGATTGAAGCCTGGCTGGGAGATCACTTGAACCCAGTGTACCAAAAGGGCCAGGATGGATGTAAGGGAAAACAATGATTGCCTTCCTTGTCCCATCCTGCCTTTTTATATCAATAACTTTTACTGGCACGTTCCTCTTGCTGCGATACATTCTTTTAAAGAATCTTTCTCCTATCTTGTTTTCAGCAGATTCATTCTGGTAGTTCAGGAAGAATTTAATCAGCTTTGTGGGACTCTCACCATATTCCTGGGCAAAATTCTTGGTTGTGCTTTTTATGAAGATGACACCTGCAACAACGTATACTGCAGAAGAAAGAATGAAAGGCACAAGAACATAAAGATTCCTGAATATTACTGTAAGGGCAACTATTGAGGAAAATGTGTAATTAAGTGCAGGTATGGTTGATTTAACAATATTATCAGAGTAGTAAACGAAGAAGATCAGCGTCCTGAGGAGAGCAGTTGAAGAGATAGAGATCATTATTGCTATCTCATAGTTTTGGAATATGTGGAGGAAGTAGAGAACCCAGAAAAATATATTCCAGATCAGGAGTGATGTAAAATCCAGGAAGATTATTCGCTTAAAGGGAAACTTGAAATGAGTTATTACAAAAAACAGGGAGTCCAGGGCTATTACAAGCAGATATGATCCAAGAATGCCGAAGATCACTACGTATATGCTGCCTATGAGAAAATAATCAACTGCTAGCAGCGCCATTATGGGCAAAACATAAACCCACCAGGGAGGTGATTTTCTAACATATTTTGCCAAATCCGAAAACTTTCTATGTTCTCCTGGCTCATCCATGTGTGTACACTACAGTCGTGTATAGTCTTCTTAATTTTATATATTTTGGCTTTATTTCGCATTCAGACCTGAATAAATATCAATAAGAGCTTCCACATGATTCTTCATGCTGAATTTCTCGACGCTGAATTTCCTTGCAGCCTCCGAAAGTTTTTGGAAATATTCAATGTCGGCGTTCAGTTTTCTTATCTCTTCGCATGTTGAATCAATATCATTGAAATCTGTTGTTATGATGCCGTTCTCTTCATTACCGCTATAGTTGTTCAGCGGGAAATCCTTGGATACCAGGGCTGGAAGACCCGAGGAAAGTGCTTCCAGGACGGAGATGCCGAAAGTGTCAGATTTGGATGGGTGGATGAAAAGTGTTGAAGTCCCCAGGATCTTTATCTTCTCCTCTTCATTCACATAACCTTTCAGGCCCACAATATCGTGAAGACCTCTTGATCTTACCATGTCGCTTATATATCTGTCATCGGGACCTGTTCCCGCAATGATAAACCTTATTCCCTTAATATCCCTGAGTTTTTCAGCAATTTTGATGATGGATCTTACACCCTTGTCCTCTGCTATTCTTCCAATATAGGTGATGGTGAAGTTCTCGTGGTTTGTAGAACAGACACTGTGCACAAATCTGTCTGTATCAACAAAAAGAGGCAGTTCTTTCACAGTCTCTATTCCCCCTTTTTTTATTGTCGTATAAGCTGAACTGCTCGGGCATAAGACTATTCTGCATTTCCTGTATAAATAGAGGTTGTATCTCCATGAAAGGTTGAATGCAGTACTGCTGAAAGGGAATCGTATAGTGTTTTTCATCTTGGAAAAATCAGTGTGGAATGTCGCCACTACAGGTATCCTGAAATTAACCGCCGCAAGATATCCAATTGACCCCATGAAGAAGGAATCCTGTATATGAAGGATATCAAGGTTAAGTTTTTTAATCATCCTGAACAGCCTGAAGGGGAGAAAATTTACCGGAACTTTATACTGGGGATACATTACCAGAGGAATTGTCAAGGGTATGAACACGTTCTTCTCAGTCCTGTCCCCAGTGAGAGAAAATATGAAAACCTCATGTCCCTTTGATTCAAGTTCCCTCTTTATATCCCTGAGATAATGCGAAACACCATCCGGAGTTGGATAATATGTTTCGGTGAAATACCCGATCCTCATGGCTGTCAGCTTATCACAGGCATGACCTTATAGTTTCCGTATCCAGTGAGAACTTTCATATATTTCGGCCATTTCCCCTGGAACCCTTCGAGATCGACAAAGAGTGTTGAAATGCTTTCCATTTTCTCCGGTGCTGATATGACCACTAGATTTTTCAAACCTATACTGTCCAGTATATCTGCGGTTATCTGCCTGTTGCCTCTGCCTAGGAGGAAACCCTGTCCACCGATTGGGGAGAGAAACAAGATAGTTTTTCCATTTTCAGCTGCCTTGAGAATAGAACTACTATCAGCATCCTCTGCCATAAGTTTGCCCTGCTTAATGATGTCGAAACCCAGATCATTGGTGGTTATTCCAAAATGCCTGCATATTGCCTTGCATGTGCTCCCTGGCCCTATTATATAACTGGTGTCAGCATCCATCTTTTCGACTATGTAGTCCACTATGCCCTCAAGATCACCAATGGAGTACTCCGCTTTCCCGATGCCTATTATCTGCGGAGATTCCGGTATTAGAACTGTTCCGAATACCCTCAAATTAAGTTTCCCTTTCCTGTAATCTGATTCGTCAATATCTACAACGTCTCCTGGCTTTGCACTGATGCAATGCTGATCGCAAATGTTTTTCAGAAGATCGGCTCCATGTTGAACAGACAGCGCAAATACAGAGCTGTACATCTTGACACCTGCCGGTATTCCCATCAGTGGGATTCCGTGCTTCAGTACGCCAGAAATATCTCTGGCGGTTCCGTCTCCCCCTACGAAAACCACAAGGTCAGGATTCATGGAATTGATTCTTTCAATAAATTCAACAGTATCGGATCTCCGGCTGGTTTTAGATGGTCCCGGAAGGATTTCTGCTTCACCGATTGCAAGTTTTGAAAATATGTCCCCTCCCATGCAACCTCCTGCAGTTATAAAATGGATGTCAAGGTCCTTGACCTTTGTAATGAATACTTCGGCCACGGGTATTGAAACTGAACTCCTGCAGTCTTCCAGAGCCAGATGGTCTGATCCTTTCTCGTTCGTTATGGTCCCAAGTCCCGCCAGGGGATTAACCATGAAAGCCACTCTCATTGCCATAAGCAGCACCGTGCCGAAGCTATTCAGCTTTTGCCTTCGCTAAGAATAGCTATTGCAGCCTGGAAATTATTATTATATCCCACTATGGTCCATGTAGTGAAATTTGTTCTTGCCTCCAGATCCAGACTGTAGGATTTTCCCTCCGAAAGAGTTATCTGTCCGAGCGCCAACTGAGCCATTCCCCTGAAAGTTATATTTGCCTGCATGCTGTCAGTATAAAGAGTATAGGAGAAATTTTCCTCTCCGATTGACAATATGGTGAATGTGGAGTTGTTCCCGGTAAAGCCGGAATTTATAAACTCCAGCTGGAATATTTTTCCAACCGAAACGTTTTCCTTAAGTGGATTTGAGGTGTCGAAAGAGACAGGTTGTGAAATATTGACCATAAGGATCTCCAGCTGGACAGTTTGCTTGAAAGTTCCACTGGATGCTGAAAGGTTGTAATCGTAAATGCCATCTTTCCTGAGGCTGCTTGTATTGAATTTCAGGCTGTAATCAAGTGATGACCCTGACGATATTGCCTTTTCCATGCTTTCGGCCTTGAAAGGTATATTTGGAGAAACCTGGAATGCCGGAGAGATCACAGATGATCCATCGTTTGTTATGGACAGATTGAAACATGTGCTGTTTCCCGTGCCGTTGACTATTACAGCATGATTCTGCGCTATGTCTACGTGGAACTGCGTGTCAGGTGCGTGATACGGCAAGGGCACAAGCCCGATAATGAGAATTGCGAATCCCACTGCCACTATTGCCCGGGAGTTCCTGCCCAGTTTGGAGGCATTGTTCAACGGTTCCGGACCCCTTAGCCCGAACAGGAGAACGAATACTGCAAGGACTATCCAGGCGGGGTAAGCTATGCCCAGAAGAATAATGGCAAGTATAGATACATAGGAGAGAATTATTGCTTTCTTTCCTAAAAGCGCTGATGCAAGTATCCCACCGTCCATATATCCTAGAGGAAGGGCACTGAATGAATTTACTATAAGCCCCACCCATCCTGCAAATGCAAGAGGGTCCAGAATTCCGTTTGACGGTATGAACCTGTATATCATAACCTGGAAAACTACCGGAAACCCTGATCCTCCAAGTACAGAACTGACCACTGGATTGCTTGGGGGTGAGCTGATTGTCTGGAGGCTTCCTGCAACGAGAAAAATTGCTGATATCACAAAACCTGTGAGTAGCGGGATTCCTGAAAATGCAATCATTGACCTTTTTGAGGTGAAGCTGTTCCTGTTTGTGTTTATAAGACCCATGGTCCCCATGCCAATTGGGTCAGGCATAAAAATGGGGAAGGAGTAGGTCTGCCTGTTCCTTATCAGTATCAGGAATTTTGAGAACTCCTTTGATATGAGGATTGTCCATACAGGCAATACGTAGAACAGGGCAGAATTTTCAAGGTTCCAGAGGATGTTGCTGTTTCCATAATACGATCTGACGTATTCATAACCGAAATAGAATATTGCTATGAATGTAAGCACAAAAAGGATGAAGCGGTAGTTAAACCTGTCCCTGATCTGCGGTGACTTTGGAAGAATTACGATCTCGCTTCCATCCCTGTCAGCAGTGAATGCCACCAGACCCTTCCTTGAAATCGTGTTTAAGAGAGCATTGAAATTGCTTTCACTGAAGGGTTCCGGATTATCCACTCTGAAGGTTATTGAATCATTATCATCACTTTCATCAATCACCCTGTAAAAATGAGATACTGCATTTCTTGCCGCAGTCTTCTGTTCTTCTTTCAGCATTTCCTCACTGGTTTTTCACTGTAGCCAAAACCTTCCTTATTAATGTTTCATCGATTTTCTGCATGGAATTGAATCTGGCATATCTTTGTGAACCTGCAGAATGGCTTTGGACAGGACCGGAAAGAGATCTCATAATGGAATCTGATCCAGCAGCGGCTGTTGAAATCACCGTAACCTCGAAAAGAGAATCCTTGCGGTTGTTTATGAAGAATATAGAATTCCTGCTGGAATTGGCCATCCTTGTAAATTCAGTAATCTGATCCTCACCAAACGTACCTTCCAGCAGGTGAATTTCAATCCCGTCAACATTGAATCTCAATGATGCATCCATCATGCTCTGAACAGATTCCTTCAGTACTTTATCCCATTTCTTCCTCAGGGAGATATAGTCATCCCATGATGTCCTGAACTTTTGTTCCAGATGTTCAATATCCACGTTGAGTTCTCCCCTGACAGTTTCCATCCTTGATTGCATTTCCTGCACATATGACAGTGCTGAATATCCGGCCGCGAAAACTATTCTCTGGATGCCTTCCTGTAAAGGTTCGGCAGAAATTATCTTGATGAAACCTATCTGTCCTGTGTAGTCCAGATGTGTACCTCCGCAACCCTCCGCATCTATTCCTTCTATTTCAACCACCCTAAGTTTGCTGCTTTCGGGTATTCCACCCTCGAAAAGCCTGAAGCCGTATTTCTCAAGCGCACTGTTCCAGTCAAGAAACGCAGCCTTTATTCTCCTGTTCTGGATAATTGCCTGCAGGCACCTTTCTTCTATCTCCTTTATCTCACTTTCACTTATCTTCCTGTAGTGCGTTATGTCAATTCTTGACCTTTCAACATCTTTCTGCACTCCGCTCTGCCATACATGTTCACCCAGGGTCTGTCTGGCTATACCAAGCAGGAGGTGAGTGGCGGAATGATGGATCATAAGCTGTTTCCTTCTCTTCATGTCCACATGGCCGGTTATTTTTGCTTTTACAGGGATGTTTTCAGCCAGGTAATGTACTATGGATTTTCCAATACGGTGTACCTTGATCACGGCTATTTTTTTATTGCCGTACGTAAAATAACCCAGATCATAAGGCTGTCCTCCCCCTTCCGGATAAAAAGCTGTCTGGTTTGTAATGATTGTTTTATCCCCGGAGTACATGACAAGTGCATTGAACTCACCTATGTTGGCATCATCATAGTAAAGTGGACGCGTTTCTATCTGCGGAAATTCCTCTGCTTTGAACTTCTTTACCCTGGATTTTTCGAGTTTCTCATGCTTCATTATGACCTGGCTCTGAAAATCTTCCGGAATATCCACGGTATATCCCCGTTCCTTCGAAAGAACCTCTGCAACAAATGACGGGACAAGCCCATTTGAATCGTACATTGTCACAAGGTCTTCGTTCTCAACGGTTTTTTTTCTGTCAAAATTTCTGAGAATGAGGTTTTTCCCTTTTTCAGTCATTTCACTATATTTTTCATACTCGGAAGCAACCATCTCCTTTATGAATTTCTCAGGGTATTCTCTTACCACATCACCAAGGAATTCGTGGTGCATCTTGATAAGTGTCTCAAGGCCACCCTTGAATTTTAGATCGTCTATGTACCGGAATGACCTCCTCAGAAGTGTTCTGGCAAGATACCCAACCTTTACATTTGAAGGTATAACATAATCCGAAAAAAGGAGAAGAAGCGTCTTTGCGTGATCTGCCAGAGCAAATACCGACTTGCTGTTTTCAAATAAAACAGTGATTTCTGCCTTCTTTTCTTTTGATTCTATATTCTCGTTCCTGAAAAATTGGTTTAGAACCTTAGTCTTATTGAAAGGATCAATTTTCGCTGCTATTTCCGACATTTTTCCCTGAATCTTTTCGTCAAGCACCCCTGTATTGCTGTGCTGAATTATATAGTCTATGACGTTTCTGAACGTTGAATCGTAAACTGTTGAAGTACCCTGAGAAAGCCAGGTTAGCCTCTCAAGACCGTACCCGGTATCAACTACAGAAAGATCCATCTTACTGTATTTTGTCCCCTCTATCTCTATATCTCCATTACTGTCTTCCTTCAGGTCCATAAATACCAGGGTAGCAACCTCTAGACCCATGACAAAAACCTCGAAAGCATTGCCTGCGTTCCCTCCTCCATACCATGGCTTCTCCGTGAAAGTTATGAGAACTGGATTTATTTTCAGTTTCTCGGTCAGAAAAGCAAAGCAGTACTCCACCGTTTCCTCCTTCCAGTAAACAACCCTGTCACCATAATTAAAAGAATCATGGCACAGCATTTCGAAGCTCGTCAGATGCCTCCCAGTTGAACCTACCAGATCAGTATCTGTCATTCTTATGCTTGGCTGTGACATTACAAGCGGATTGCCTGGGGGCTTCACCCTTCCTGATGTCACATGGGGTTGAAAATCGTAAATTGAAGCATTTACAAGCAGTACATCATCTCTCCATCTCGGAACCACCGGATAAGGCATGATCACTTTATGTGTGTTCCTGAAGAACCCAATAAATTCACTCCTCATTTCATTCAGTGAAAAAGGCCTGTAGACTGGGGAATTGCCTATAAATGTATAAGAGTCACAGGGAGGATCACCGCATGTGGTACGTTCACTGTCAAGTGTCCAGAATGCTTTTCCGCAGGATGTGCAGATTTTTCTGGTGAAACCAGTCCTATGAAAATAATTCAGGTCCAGATCAGGATTTTCTTTCATGACAAACAACCCCACAGTTAATTTCTATATTATAGATTTACTTCGGTTTCTGCAGTATAGCGATCACCCTTGTTTTTGTGAATGTATTTGCAACGGGATCGTAGCTGATGAGTTTTGTTCTTTCCACAGGTGATTCTTCGATATACTCCCGGCATTTTATCCCCTCCGGACTCTTTTCTTCAACAGGGTATAGCCAGTTTTTGAAACTTACCTTTTCATCAAGTGTTTCCATTGCAATTATGGAAAAACCGCATTCTCCAGATAATTTTTCTATGTCTGAAACTTTCAGGGCATACACATGCGTGCTGTCCCTGGTTCTCTCCAGTCCATTAAAAAAGTCATAATTATCTTCTTCCGGTGTTGTAAAGTCAACAAATGCAATTCTTCCTCCCGGATT
>JAKBSB010000277.1 GCA_021845155.1 Thermoplasmata archaeon | reverse complement strand
CATGAGGTCCTTCTCTATCTTCTCAACAGTACCCTTAATGCGGTAGTCGTCTGCAGGAAGAAAACCGAAGAGGGGCATCCTCAGAAGCGCAGAATCCGTCTGGTCGCTGCCATAATACTGGCTGAAAGCGTTTATCTTCGGGTTAAAGCCCTTCTCAAGTATGTCCTGTTTTATCTTGTCCGCAAAGAACTGCCATTTCCTGTAAGGTCCGCTGAATCCGAGATCCTTTCCCATCTCAATGGCCCGGCTGAAGGCTGCCCATGCAACCAGTTTCGAATAGACGTAATGGCGGGGCTCAGTCCTGAATTCCCATATGCTTGAATCCGGTTTCTGCCACAGATCAGCAAGCGTATCGAGAGTCTCCCCAACAAAGTTCCAGAGGTAGGAGTTGATGATGCCCCCAACTTTGTTGAGTGCAAAAATCGCATTTATGATGGAACCGTACTGGTCGATCTGGAGCTGTGAAGATGCCTTGTTTCCAATACGCACAGGTTTTGATCCCCTGTAACCTTCCATGTCAAGTATCTTCTCATCAAGGCTGAGGTCATTGTTTATGGTATATATGGTTCGGATCCTGCCATCCTTCTCTATGATCTCCATCATATCGTAAAGGAACTTTGTCGCCTCCCTCTTGTATCCAAGCAGAGCAAGGGATTCGATCACATATGCGGTATCCCTGACCCAGGTGAACCTGTAATCCCAGTTTCTCTCTCCCCCGATGGATTCTGGAAGGCTGGCAGTGGGAGCTGCGACCATAAGGCCGGTAGGCTCATAAAACAGTCCTTTCAGTGTAAGGGCGGATCTCATTACCTCGCTGTCGTAGATGCCCTTGTAAATGCTCTTTGAAGACCATGTATGCCAGTATTCTGATGTCTCCTCAAGCCTTTCATATGATTTGTAGTCCTCCACATCGTTGAGGTGTTTGATGCCGTATATTGTCAGTACCCACTTTGAGCTTCGCTTTGGCATGAGAAATGTTGTGGACACCATATCCCCATCCAGATCAAGAGGTATATCTGAAACAATGCCGAAGCTGGTCTCCGGCCCATTGAAAACATACCCGGATTTCCTCTTTGACACGTGGTAGCTTTCAGTTCCGTAGCTGAAAACAGGTTTCATCTGAAGTTCCACTGAAACATCCTCGGACTGTGTCTCCACAAGCCTGTGAATCTCGGGAAAACTTATGGTTGTGTAATCAGTTGCGGGAAGAAAATCGGTTATCTTGAGTATGGTTTTTCCTTCCTTAACGAACTCCGTGACAAGTATATTTGTAAACTCCTTGTAATACTGCGAAACATAAACATCATCTTTAGCTGAAGGCATAATGGAAAAGTATCCGCCCTTGTTCCTGTCCAGAATGGATGAAAAAATAGGAGGGGAACTGAAGTTCGGAAAACAGGCCCAGTCAATGGTTCCGTCCATGCTTATAAGGGCTGCAGTCCTGTTGTTTGCAATAACACCATGATCTGAAATTCTGCTGTAACCGTCAATCCTGACATCCTGAATCTTCTTCAAACCCTTGAAGCTCATAAAATTACCAATAGGAGGCAAGTGTTGTATCAATAATAAATATTTACCGGGAAATACGCGCATGGGAAAAATTTACAGACCTGAGCTGAAGACCAATGATAATCCTGTAATTATGGCCGGACTCAAAAAGATGCACCCGGATACCACATGAATTGACATGAGAAGGGCCTCTGTTTCACAAAGGTATTTATCCGAATACCTGATCGTTTCATTGGTGAGTCTGAATAGAAGTCAACGCTGAAAGGATGATACTGAACCTTAACGGGCAGGAGGTATCTGTAGTCATAGGCCCGGGGACCATGCATCACATAGTCTCGGAGGCAGACCGTTACGGCCATGTTGTACTCATGATAAGCAAGACTGTTGACGATCTATATGCAGACAAGATTCCAAGGCTCACGTCCCTGAGGGGAGAACTCACGAGAATAGTGCTGACCGACGGGGAAAACCTGAAAAATATAAGGAACTACCAGAAGATAATAGGCGTACTCATAGAAAGAGGAGTTGAAAGGGATTCACTGATCATATACATCGGTGGAGGTACGGTGGGAGACTTAGCAGGTTTCGTTGCCTCAACGTACAAGAGAGGAACAGATTTTCTTGCGGTGCCTACAACTCTCCTTGCCCAGGTGGACAGTTCCATAGGAGGCAAGAACGGCATAAATTTCTCAGGGGTCAAGAATGTTATAGGGACATTCTACAATCCCGGCACAATAATAATTGACACCGACTTCCTGAAGGGCGATGATACACTGAAGATCAGGGATGGTGTCTGCGAAATGATAAAGTACGGCATCATAAAGGATGAGACCATACTGAGGGTGCTTGCAAAATACGACGATATAAAATCACTGGCGTCAGGCGATGATCTCATAAAGCTCATTTCAAAGAGCGTCAGGATAAAAAGCGAGATATCAAACAGGGACTTCTTCGACAGGACGGGGGAGAGAAGCATACTCAACTTCGGCCATACCATTGGACACTCCATAGAATCTGCCACCAGGAACAGGATAAGCCATGGCCCGGCAATTGCCACTGGAATGCTTGTGGAAACATACATAGGGGAGAGGATGGGGATCACCAGATCAGAGA
>JAKBSB010000276.1 GCA_021845155.1 Thermoplasmata archaeon | reverse complement strand
TCCTTCGAAATCTGGTGCCGTATCTCCAACTTTAAGCATGGCACTATTAATCCTAACCGACATATAACTTTATGCGACTTACTATCAGTTGATGGCAATTCTAAATTAATCCAGAAAAAAACTAAATATCCGTTTATAATAATAAGGAATTCTCGTTGTTTGTGAATATCTAGGGGTTAAAGAGGGATGGCTGCTAATGGAATCGGTAAAAAATTAGGGAAAATAGCTGATGTGTTTCAGCCCCTCCTCTTTTCCCGTCCTTACCTGCATGGAAAGTCCAAGTATCTTGGCGTAGTCATTGCAGCCGGTTTCATTTCCACCTTTGCCCGCCTTCTCATACCAATATACATAGGAGATGCTGTTTCCTCAATAGAATTAAGGAACATATCCGGAGTGATTGGATTTGCCTTCCTGATCATATATGTTTCAATAATCTCAGGTGTGCTCAACTTTGTTGTTGGATATGGATCACAGTATATCAGCCAGAAGTACGCCTACAATCTCAGGAATACAGTGGTAAACCACCTTGTCAGGAAGAATTTTCATTATTTTGAAAGCAAGACCTCGGGAGATCTTCTCTCGCGATGCACCATGGATATACAGGCAACCAGGAACTTTATTCTGGCCACACTTTCCCAACTTTTGCCCACCCTTTTCATGATAGGCATAGCCTTTTACCTCCTCATAACCCTGAACTTCTATTATGCAATGATTTTCCTTGTCACAGTCCCTGTTCTGATCTATCTTGGAATGGTTTTCCAGAGGAAACAGAGGACACACTGGAGAAGCATAAGGAATTATTATGGATCGATGAGCGAAAAGCTCCAGGAGAACATAGTGGGCCAGAGAGTAGTAAGAGGATTTTCTGCCCAGCAGCAGGAGGAGGAAAAATTCACAGACACCACCAATGACTATTATTCAGAATACATGGATGTTGCGTACCTCAGGGGGACTTACAACAACCTCATGCCCCTTACAGTAAGTGCGGCGGCATCTGCAATTCTTATTTTTGGAGGATATACCGATATAATTACCGGAATCAGCGTGGGTGGACTGGTTGCCGCAATAAACATATTCTCACTCATAACTGCTCCGGTGAGTTCCCTGGGAAGGCTCATTGTATTTTCTGAAAATGCAAGGGCCGGCATTGGAAGGATAAACGAGGTAATAGGTCCAGATGATGAGGAACATATTGAAAAGTCAACCGGAAAATTCCCGAAAGGAAGCCTGGAGTTCAGTAATGTCAACTTCTCCAGATCGGGAAGGAAAATATTGAGGAATGTGAATCTTCAGATAAACCAGGGAGAATTCTTTGGCCTTACCGGAAGCACTGGAGCTGGAAAGACGTCGCTTGTCAATCTTATCACAAGGTACTATGATCCTGATTCAGGCGATATAACTGTTGGCGGGGCAAACATAAGAAACATACCACTGAGCCTTCTGAGGACCTCCGTGAGGGTCGTTCCACAGGAAATATCCCTTCTGTCCGGGTCAATAAGGGATAATATTGCCTTCGGTGACAGGGGCGCCTCCATAGAATCCATAAAGAAAGCCGCTTCAATAGCCATGATAGCTGATTTCATAGAGGGGCTTCCTGATGGATACGAAACTCTCGTTGGTGAAAGAGGCATAACACTTTCGGGTGGGCAGAGGCAGAGGGTTGCAATTGCAAGAGCTGTTCTCCATGTGCCCGAAATACTTATCCTGGATGATGCCACATCAAGCGTGGACCCTGAAACAGAGCTTGAAATTTTCAGGAACATTAAGAGTGAATTTCCCGGAATCGTAACAATCATAGTGACACACAGGGAATCTGCCCTGAAATTTTCTGACAAGATCGGGAAGATAGACAAAGGCACTCTGGTTGAGGTTTCAGACATAAGTGAGGTCCTGAATATCGTGGGATCAACTTTTTCTGAATCAATGGAGGGTACCTGATGCCAAAATCCTATGATGATGTGGAAGAGGAATACATGCATACGGGAAAGACCGGCAAGTCCTTTTTCCGTCTAGTGAGAGACATGGCGAAAATGAAAAAGGAGACCACCCTGATGGTTCTGGCGGTTATCTCCACGGCAATAGCCGGGACACTTTATCCTCTGGCGCTGGCTGAAGTCATAAACAACATAACTGCTAAGAATCTTCATTTTGTTTTCCTTTTTGCGGTAATATTCTTTGGACTCTATGTTGCACAGTTTTTTGCCAACAGGATAAGAACCATAACATCCACAAAACTAGCCCAGTCAACCATTAAGAACCTGAGAGACAGGTCATTCAACAGACTGCAATATGTCCCCATAGAGTTCTTCAGCAAGGTCAAGACAGGCTACCTCATGAGCAGGATCACAAATGATGCAGAGACACTCAGTGAATTCCTGACATTTCAGCTGCCCTCTGTGGTTTCAGGCATAACCACAGTTATAGTTTCAATAGGGATAATGATGTACCTGGATTTCAACCTTACAATGTACAGCCTTGTAGTAATACCCATACTTGCTGGATTTTCCATTGCAATACAGGGGAGGGTAAGGAAAAATTACCTCAGGACCAGAAGGACTATTGCCGCAATAACGGGAAATCTCGCAGAAAACATAGGTGCGATCAGGACAATTAAGGCATTCAATGTAGAGGATC
>JAKBSB010000275.1 GCA_021845155.1 Thermoplasmata archaeon | reverse complement strand
TAATCGATAAAGGCAAGAAGTGATGTGTGTGTCATTTCCGTGTGCGATATATAGTCCTCTTTTGCATAAGGTGAAATGACGATCAGAGGTATCCTGAATCCCAGCTGTACTCCATCGAGAACCGGTGGGGAAACCTGATCATAGTATCCTCCAAATTCGTCATATGTTAAGAAAATGGCAGTCGTGTTCCAGTCTGGACTCTTTTCTATGCTGTCTATGAGGTACAGGAGCCACATCTCACCATTCAGCATGTTGTCTGGTGGTCCCTGGGCATCACCAGTCTCCTGTGAAAAAACATAACTTACAGAAGGGAGAGAACCATTTGCTGACTGGTTCAGAAAGCTGTTCCAGCTCTGTAGATGTGATGAATATGCATTGTGCCCATAAAGATATTCCCAGTCAGGGAACGTTGAATGTGTGTTATTTATATAAAATCCCCATGAAATGTTGTATGCCGAAAGCTCCCCAAATATTGACTGAGATATTGGCACATACGGAGGAGGGCCATAGTCATTAAACACTGGTG
Organism: Thermoplasmata archaeon; assembly: GCA_021845155.1. The sequence goes on along the minus strand of JAKBSB010000275.1, from coordinate 2,110 downwards.
AGAAGCCTGCAAGATAGAAAAGATGGTTTGGTAAACTTTCCGAAATCTGTGGAGCATAGTAGTTGTCAGCAAGTCCATACTGCTGGGCAAGATCCCACTCGGGAGCCATCTGTTCTGCCGAATAGTATGTTAGTGCCTGAGCCCCGCTTCCATTTTGAAATCCGTTCATCTTTCCATGGTTCCAGTCGATATGGTAAGGTATGTAACCTTCATTTGGGTCCTTTGTTGTGAAAACCCCGTTCGGGATCTCCTTGAGCTTACCAAGGAGTGTGTTGTTTCCCAGTAAATTAAGCGGTTTTGAAAGATTCTCGGAAAGACTTGAGTTTGTGGTGTAGTTGTTGTATGGATAGATACCGAATATATTGTCAAAGCTGTGATTTTCAAGGAATATGTTGATGACATGCTTGATTGGAGTACTGGTTCCGTGTGTTGAATTCTGTGCTTCCGGAATAAGCGCACTGGACAGCGGAGAAAATGCAACCAGTATGAAAGAAAGCACGATTATCAGGGAAAGAAGTTTATGCATACGTACCCGTTATTTAATTAAATGGATAAAAAGGTTTGTTGAATTTTTATTCTCTGGGATCAGATTTTTACGAAATATCATTCATCAATTTCCACTATCTTGTTTCTGGATGTCCGACCGGATAATATTCTTACGCTAGTGGAAGAAACTCCGTAATACCTTGAAATCTGCCTTATTACATCAATATTGGCTTTGTTTTTTTCTCTTGGTTCCATGGTGTAAACTCTGATGAAATCTGCCTCCTCCATTATTTTGCCTTTCCCGTGGGAAACCTTTACATTTAATGACTTCACCATCACAGCCACCTTGAGATTAAGGTTCTAATAAAAGATGGAAAATTCCTTTCACATTCCGTTAAGTGATATACACAATGAGCTTTAAAGAATTATGCAGGATCATTTTATCACACCAACCTCTTCTTTTTTATGAAATGCTGTATGAGGAAATAATCGGTCTGATTGCACGGATCCTCTGAGTAGTGGCACGTCTTTGGGATCATTTCATTATCATCATTGTATACCTGTTATGGGAGGTTAGCCATCGTAGCCAACTGAATTGGTGTCAATTTCCCATTTGGATCCATCTTCATGCGATAGCGTTGCAATAACAAAGCTATCTCATCAAAGACATTCTCTGAATCAAGTTTCTTATCTTCTACTCCTGAAATAACAATGATCTATGTACCGAATTTCCGGAAAAGATGCTTGAGGAGATCGACACCAGGCCTGATCAAACTGTCTTTGTGTATTATTATATTCTCTACCCTGCAATCCAAGATTTCACCAAATTTCTCGAAAAACCCTTTTCACTCCTCAAAGGAGATTCCAGATGTAATATCTGATTATGCTGCACTTATTGGATATCTGTTCATGAAGCTCCGCTTCTTCATCTGATCTTCCAGAATCCAATAACCACGTAAATTAATGAACAAGCCACTGGAGGGAATTGAACCCCCGACCTGCTGATTACGAATCAGCCGCTATGCCCCTAAGCCACAGTGGCCCTTACCTCCCATAACACTAAGTCATAAAAAATACTTGTTGAATCCCAGATGGAATACATTTAACACTTCAGGAGAACTGGTAAAAATGTCTGATAAATTTAAATAAAGCAACACAATTCGCTATAAAGTGCCTCGGTAGTGTAGCGGCCTATCATACGGGCCTGTCGAGCCCGTGACTCGGGTTCAAATCCCGGCCGAGGCGTACCATGAGACCTTTGAGGTGTTCACCTTGCATCGTGAGAAGCTTAAAAACCAGTTTCCTCACATTTTTTATGAAACCTGCAAATATGGTTTGTCTTGCCAAATGCGACCGTATGTAACCATCTATTACACATAATCAAAATGGAAGAATTTAACACAGTGAGCGGGAAATCCCACATCCTTCAGGGGTGGGATGAAAGCGAACAAATTTCTTCATATATAATTACTACATCCGTCAGTGATCATGAAGAAATACGTGGAGGTTCAGAGTTCCACATGATAAGGACGTATAAGTTCAGGATATATCCAAAGAAGCATCAGATAAAATCAATGAACACCATGCTGAATCTCTCATGTGAATTATACAATGCCATGTTACA
>JAKBSB010000274.1 GCA_021845155.1 Thermoplasmata archaeon | reverse complement strand
CGATCTAACACGCGCATCCATATCACTTCCCCACGATTTCTGTTTTGCCCTGAGGTCACTGACCATTTCTTTTATCTGGTCTTTTGAAAATTCCGGGTATTCCTGTATCTCCTTCCCAGTAAACGGATTCATCGTCCTGATTGACATATATATTTAAGGCTAAAATGCCTAATAACATTTATGAAATTGTCCTGGTAAAAGCTTTCCCCGACCTGGATATTAATTCCTGCCATTCCAACGGTATTAAGATTTTCTCAATATCCCATTACTCCAGCTGAAATTGGGGGTCATGCATACTCCTCGATTTAATCGGCCTGCTGCTTACACTCCTCCATTTTTTCATAACAGTCCCTCCTGATTTTTTGTGCGAAGAATAACGGCTTTTGATTAGCTATTTAAGGGGCGGATCATGATTCTGGATCAGGGGCTAATTGCCATTTTTCATGCCATTCTGTATTTACATCTTTATTTCAATCAGGTTTACTCCTGAACTCCTGATTGATTCCTTCAACGCATCCCTGTAAGATGAGGCACTGTCGGAGTAGTGGTATGTAGCACCGAAACTCTTCGCAAGCAGGCTGAAGTCCGGGTTGGTAAAATAAACGTTTGAAGGTTTCAGCCCCTTGTCCTTCTGTTCTTCCGCTATGAGAGTTAATGTCCTGTCATTGAAAACTGTTACAGTGATGTCCACCCCCATACGTTTTGCCGTTTCAAGTTCCTGTACATTCATCAGGAAGCCCCCGTCCCCTGATATGGCAACCACGGGATCGTTCTTTCTTATGATGCTGCAGGCTATGGCTGCAGGGAGTGAAGCACCCATTGATGCAAATCCGTTGTATATTATGGTCCTTCCGCCTATCTCTGGCTGATACCATCTTGAGACCCATACCTTGTGCATCCCCACATCAGATATGACCCACGTTTCAGGAGGAAGTTCGTCTGTGAGCACCTTCATTATTTTTCGTGGAAGTTCCTCACCCTTTCTGTCGTAATCAGTGAATTCAACCAGCCTCTTTTTTCTGATTCCCTCAAATATGCCCGTATCACTTCTTGGTGAAACCATTTCAGAAAGATTTCTGACGCTGTGGTTTATATCACCAATGACCTCAGTTGTGACCGGCAGATGGGAATCTGACTCAGTTGGATACGTGTGTATGTTCAGCACAGGAATCTCAGAATTCCTGTTCCACACTGCGGGATCATATTCCACAAGATCGAAACCTATTGCAATGACAAGATCTGACTTGTTGAGAACTCGCAATTCATCACTGTATGGACGGTAACCTACCGAGAACAGGTTAAGCCCGTCGTGAAAAGGTATGATGCCTTTGGCCATGAATGTATTAACAACAGGTATGCCTGTTCTGTGTATGAAATCAGAAACTGCCTGTATGGAACTGGACCTTATTATTCCGTTGCCGGCCAGAATAAGAGGATTCTCTGCCGAGTTTATGAGATCGGCGGCACTTCGTATATTATCTATCAACGCATACTCCACAGGAGGCTTGATCACTTTCAGCGGTTTTGCGTCAACCTGTTCTGAACCGACATCTTCCGGAAGCTGTATGTGAGAAGCACCCTGAACCTCCAGGGATGCGAACCTGAATCCCTTCCTCACTATTTCAGGAATTGTGCCGGATCTGAGGACAGCCTTGTTGTATTTTGTAATGCCGGAGAAAAGCGCAATTGTGTCTATGTTCTGGTGTGATTCCTTGTGTATTCTTTCTGTATTTGCCTGTGCCGTAATGGCGACAAGTGGAATCTTGTCCAGATGAGCGTTTGCAACCCCGGTTACAAGATTCGTAGCTCCAGGTCCGAGTGTGGAAAGACATACCCCGGGACGTCCTGTAATCCTTCCATATATATCTGCCATAAAGGCTGCACCCTGCTCATGCCGGGTGAGGATGAATTTTATTCCGCTGTTGTTCAATGAATCTATGAGGTCAACATTTTCCTCTCCCGGTATCCCGAATATATAATCCACTTTCTCGTTTTCCAGACATTTTACAAAAAGATCTGAAGCTTTCATTGCTTCAACAGTCTATTTTTGAACTTATAATTTGGGAATTTAACCATGAAAATATACTATATCGCATTATCTTCCTGTTTTCAGCGGGTTTGCGAGCCGGATTTTCTTTCCACAATCATGGACAAACCCTTCCAGCTTATGCTGTATCCAAGGATCTCCAGCACATGTGGAGCCGACATTCCGGCTTCCTCTATTATCTCAACCATCCTTTCCGTATCAGGATATGACCGATCAACAATGTCCCTTATTTTCATTATGGTATTGTTTTGAATACTTTCATCCTTTCTGGAAAAACTGATCGCTTTGCCGGGATACCTGCCAGAGATGTGTTTCAACAGTTCTTCCCAGTTTATTGAGTCTCTGAAACATATTTCCCCCTTGATCTTCTTTTCTGTTCCGAAAACAATGTATACATTTTCCATGATTATTCCGTTTTCTGATAGATAGGAACTGTTTTTCCTGTCCTGTTCAAGCGACTGCGGAATCGAGATGTTTATGAAAATTTCACCCTCACCGGTTTTTATGGAACAGTAAGGAACCACCACCCCTTCAGGAACCTTCAGAGGTCTGGTATCCAGGTTAATGGGAAGCGTACCATCCGGAGTATCCTGGTCCATGTCAAAGTCCGGAAAATAA
>JAKBSB010000273.1 GCA_021845155.1 Thermoplasmata archaeon | reverse complement strand
GAATGGCCTGTTCATTCCCAGCTTCACGCCGATTTCAATGTCCTGTGGAAGCGCAACCTTCTCCTCTATAAGCTTCACAGCCTCGTTGAGTTCAACGGCAAGCACATCCATGAGTTCCAGTTTTTCTGTGGGTTTAACTTTTGGTATCTCTGCATGCCCATCCTTCCATACATAGAATCCTTTTCCGGTTTTCAGGCCGAGGTTCCCGCTGTCAAACATTGTCCTGAATGCCATGCATTTTCCATATTCAGGACTCAATTCCTGTGCGTAGTAGTCCAGTGAATGGACAACAGTGTCTATCCCAACATAGTCCATGAGTTCATATGGCCCCATTGGAAGTCCCTGTCCCCTGGCAAATGTGTCAATCTCTTCAGGTTTTGCAACATTCTGGTCAAGAACCAGGCAGAAGAATAGACTCTCAGGCGCATTGATACGATTCACCACAAATCCGGCAGAATCCTTCAATACTCTTATGGGAGTCTTTCCGATTTTCTTTGCGAGATCATAAGCCTGATCAAAAGCTGAATTGCCTGTCCTTTCGCCCTTTATGATCTCAACCAGCTTCAGCACCACAGGAGGATTGAAGAAGTGCATTCCAACAACATTTTCAGGATGCTTCATGCCTTCAGCAAGAGAAGAGATCTTGAAATTTGATGTATTGGATGCAACCAAGGCATCATTTCTTGCGAATTTGTCTATACCCGAAAATACCTCTTTCTTCAGTTTCATGATTTCAGGCACAGCCTCAATGATGAAATCTGCATCCTTTACTGCCGGTTCCATCTGGGAAAAATAAGTTATGCGTGATAGTGTCTCCTGTCCTTTATTCTGGTCTATCTTGCCGGATTTGACAAGTTTTTCAATACTCTTTCCAATTGATACTTTTGCCTTCTCAAGTGCCTCAGGGAATGCATCCTCAATCTTCACCTCAAACCCAGAAAGTGCGAAAACCTCGGCAATGCCGTGTCCCATCAGGCCAGAACCAATGACTGCAACCTTTTTGATTTCCAATGAAATCACGCTCTCAGCTTAGAGATCACTCCGGTAAGCTTCTGCGTGCTGAAAACGTCTCCGGAAACCTTTATCTGTCCAGCCATAAAAGCCTTTATCGGGTCAAGTTTTCCTGAAAACATGTCTGATAACACAGCATCAGTTCCCACAATGGTGGCGGAAGGTGTTTGTGCTTCCCCATCCTTCATGGTTACGGAACCATTCTCAATGGAAACGTAAAAGGGAGATGAATCAGTGACCTTAAACTGAAATACCTTATTGAAACCGGATATCTCCTTTTTCACGGCTTCGTTTCCATTCGCCTTGCTTACAATCTGTTCCAAAAGTTCTTTTGCTGGCATGGGTGGATATGCTTTATAAAAATAAATTAGTTGCGTATGATAAATAATTATTAATAAATATAATTATGCCTGGTTGTATGCTTCCATGACATATTCGGCAAACTGTTCGTCCGGGTATGCTCCAACAAACTGAACATCGCCATTTATGACTATGTGTGGCACGCTCGATACTCCGGCCTCTTCTGCTTCGTTCTCGAATTCAAGGGACTCCACCATTTCTCCGGTTATGTTCCTGTTCAGAAGGGCAAATTTGTGAGCTGTCTCCACCGCCTTTGGACAGTATGGGCATGTTGGTGTCACAAAAACCTTTATTGTGATGGGTTTGTCTATTTTCGAGATGATCTCAATTGCCTTTGATGAAACATCTGCTTCTCCACTTGAGACGCTCTTGATATCGTCAATGAGTGATCCAAACTCATACCCAGATGGAAGCCCGGAATATTTTATCCTGCCGTCCTTCTCACCGGATTTCGCCACTATTGTTGTGGGAAACTTTTCAACAGCGTACTGTTCCGCAATTTCCCTGTCCTTGTCAATATTGTATATCGTTATATTGATCTTGTCGCTTATATCTGCAACTTCACTGGCAAGCTGAACAGTTTCTTTGCAATATTTGCAGTCGGCGCTGTCAGACGTGAAAACGATCAGATCGACATTATCCTTGAGATACTTGTTGAACTCATCAGATAGAAATTTCTTGTCTTCTTCTTTAATTAATGACATACACTCATAATTTATCAATACTATTTAAATTTTGTTCATCAAAGTTGTACAAAACATAACAGACCAGCCACATAGCGAACCTTTATATTATGCATTAAATGATAACTTTAAAATGCTGTAATGAAACGAGAAGTCTCATAAATTATATATTCAATGCATGGTTTAGCTGGTATTGACTGACAAGGTGTTTTTAAGGGAAATGAATCTAAGAGAAATTGAATGCAGTGTAACGGGTGTCAGGGAGGATGGTATTTTCCTGGACAGAACGGTATTTTACGCAACGGGAGGAGGACAGCCTAACGATACAGGAAAACTCATTTCACCCACAGGAAGAATATTCAATGTAACCGATGTGAGGAAAGACGGGGACGAGATCCTGCATGTTGTGGAAAACGCCTCTGAAATAAGGGAAGGTGACAGATTTACAGGGACTGTTGACTGGGAGAGACGATATGCGCACATGAGATTTCATTCTGCCATTCACGTTCTTGATGGAATGGTCTCATCAAGATTCTCCCAGGAAGGTATGCTCACAGGAGGGCAGATCTATCAGGACAGGGCAAGAATCGATCTGGATCTGAACGATTTCAG